>NZ_JAVAYC010000010.1:0-190430 GCF_042709235.1 Pseudomonas sp. LS_2
GCTTTGAAAGCGGGCTTTTTTGTATGGCGGACTCAGGAGGATTCGAACCTCCGACCGCTCGGTTCGTAGCCGAGTACTCTATCCAGCTGAGCTATGAGTCCGGGGTTGGTAGTTTTAGACCAGGTTACCACTGGTTGACTGAAGCACTTCGCAAGCAAAGCCACTTCAAGAAATGGCGGACCCAAGAGGATTCGAACCTCTGACCGCTCGGTTCGTAGCCGAGTACTCTATCCAGCTGAGCTATGGGTCCGTTTCGGTAGTTTTAGACCAGGTTACCACTGGTGGAATACAGCGTCTTCAGAAGAAAATCGCCATATTAAATGGCGGACTCAGGAGGATTCGAACCTCCGACCGCTCGGTTCGTAGCCGAGTACTCTATCCAGCTGAGCTATGAGTCCGTGTCTTGCCGCGCATTATAGTTCGCTTCATTCTTTTTCCAAGTACTTTTTCGTTTAATTTCAACGACTTAAGCAACTTGTTAGTTTCGAAGCGCCCTACACGAAAAATGGCGGTGAAGGGGGGATTCGAACCCCCGATACCCTTATGAGGTATACTCCCTTAGCAGGGGAGCGCCTTCGGCCACTCGGCCACCTCACCGCAACACGAGGCGAATATTAAACACACCCCTCCTCGTTTGCAACCCTTTTTTTGAAAAAAACTTCAAAAAAATTAAAGGCTTGGCTCCTCGTCCTTCTCTTTCTTGATCCGCAGGTAGATTTCCTCACGGTGGACGGCCACTTCCTTGGGCGCGCTCACGCCGATACGCACCTGGTTGCCTTTGACACCCAGGACCGTAACAGTGATTTCACCATCACCAATGATCAGGCTCTCGGCGCACCGACGAGTCAGAATCAGCATCGTTTTCTCCTCACGCAATTCATTCAGGGACAACAGTCTTTTGGTTTAGGGCCTGCGCTGGGGACGACAGCGCAGTCTTGCGCAACCGCATGGCGAATGAACACCACGACAGCCAGAAACACGAAGGGCGCGGCAGTAGCCGCGCCCTTGAGGCAATGCCTTACTCGCCCTGTCGGGCAGGTGCGTCCAGCTCGAAGGCGGTGTGCAGGGCGCGTACCGCCAACTCCAGGTACTTCTCCTCGATGACCACCGACACCTTGATCTCCGAGGTGGAAATCATCTGGATGTTGATGCTCTCCTTGGCCAGGGCCTCGAACATACGGCTGGCAACGCCCGCGTGGGAGCGCATGCCGACACCGACGATGGACACCTTGGCAATCTTGGTGTCGCCGATCACTTCACGGGCGCCGATCTCGCGCGCGGTATTCTCCAGCACGCTGTGGGCCTTCTCGTACTCGTTGCGGTGTACGGTGAAGGTGAAGTCGGTGGTGTTATCGTGCGAGACGTTCTGCACGATCATGTCCACTTCGATGTTCGCGGCGCTGATCGGGCCGAGGATCTTGAAGGCGACGCCCGGGGTGTCCGGGACGCCACGAATGGTCAGCTTCGCTTCATCACGGTTGAAGGCGATACCGGAAATGATCGGCTGTTCCATGGATTCCTCTTCATCAATGGTAATGAGGGTACCCGGACCCTCCTTGAAGCTGTGCAGCACGCGCAGCGGAACGTTGTACTTGCCGGCGAACTCCACCGAGCGGATCTGCAGCACCTTGGAGCCGAGGCTGGCCATTTCCAGCATCTCCTCGAAGGTGATCTTCTCCAGGCGGCGAGCCTGGGGCACCACACGCGGGTCGGTGGTGTAAACGCCATCGACATCGGTGTAGATCTGGCACTCGTCGGCCTTCAGCGCCGCAGCCAGGGCCACGCCGGTGGTATCGGAGCCGCCACGGCCCAGGGTGGTGATGCTGCCCTGCTCGTCGACACCCTGGAAACCTGCAACCACCACCACCCGGCCGGCCTTGAGGTCGGCACGGATCTTCTGATCGTCGATTTGCAGGATGCGCGCCTTGTTATGCGCGCTGTCGGTGAGAATACGCACCTGGTTCCCGGTGTAGGACACTGCAGGCACGCCACGCTTGATCAAGGCCATGGCCAGCAGCGCGATGGTCACCTGCTCGCCGGTCGAGACGATCACGTCCAGCTCACGCGGCTCCGGCTGATCGCTGATCTGCTTGGCCAGATCGATCAGGCGGTTGGTTTCCCCACTCATGGCCGACAGTACAACCACCAGGTCATCGCCAGCGTCACGGTGTTTCTTGACCTTGTCGGCCACCTGCTCGATCCGCTCGATGGAGCCGACGGAGGTGCCGCCAAATTTCTGTACGATCAACGCCATTTCAAAGTGCCTCAGCCCACGAAGGGCACCCAGTAATCAATCCAACATGAAGCGGCCGGTGCTAGACCACCGGCCGCTTCATCTTATAGCCCCTGCTCGGCGAACGGCACGGCCAGTGCCAGAGCCTGGTCCAGCGCAGCGACGTCGACGCCACCACCCTGTGCCATGTCCGGACGGCCACCGCCCTTGCCGCCAACCGCCGCAGCGGCCTGCTTCATCAGATCACCAGCCTTGAGTTGGCCGGAGAGGTCCTTGGTCACGCCGGCTACCAGCACGACCTTGCCCTCATGCTCGCTGCCCAGCAGGATCACTGCATGGCCGAGCTTGTTCTTCAGTTGATCGACCAGGGCCAACAGGGCCTTGCCGTCCTGACCATCCAGGCGTGCGGCGAGTACCTTGGCACCCTTGACCTCAACGGCCGCATTGGAGAGATCGTCCCCTGCGGCGCTGGCGGCCTTGGCCTGCAGCTGCTCGAGCTGCTTTTCCAACTGGCGGTTGCGCTCGAGCACAGCCGACAGCTTGTCGATCAGGTTTTCACGGTTGCCCTTGACCAGCTGGGCGGCTTCCTTGACCTGCTCTTCGGCAGCGTTCAGGTAGGCCAGCGCCGCAGCCCCGGTGACCGCCTCGATACGGCGTACACCCGAGGCCACACCGCCCTCGCTGATGATCTTGAACAAGCTGATGTCGCCGGTGCGCTTGGCGTGGATACCCCCGCACAGCTCCACCGAGAAGTCGCCACCCATGCTCAGCACACGCACGGTGTCACCGTACTTTTCACCGAACAGCGCCATGGCGCCCTTGGCCTTGGCGGTTTCGATATCGGTCAGTTCGGTCTCGACCGCGGTGTTCTTGCGCACTTCGCGGTTGACGATGTCTTCCAGGGCCTTGATCTGCTCGGGCTTGACGGCCTCGAAGTGGCTGAAGTCGAAACGCAGGCGCTGGCTGTCGACCAGCGAGCCCTTCTGCTGTACGTGCTCGCCCAGCACCTGGCGCAGCGCTTCGTGCAGCAGATGGGTGGCGGAGTGGTTCAGCGAGGTGGCGTGCTGGACCTCGGCATCGACCTTGGCCTCGACTGGCGAGCCGATCAGCAGCGCACCGCTGGCGACCACGCCGTGGTGCAGGAAGGCGCCGCCGGTCTTGGTGGTATCGCGCACATCGAAGCGCGCAGCGCCCGCTTGCAGGTACCCGGTGTCGCCCACCTGGCCACCGGACTCGGCATAGAACGGGGTGCGGTCCAGCACCACGACACCCTGCTCGCCCTCACCCAGCTGGTCGACGGACTGGCCGTCCTTGTACAGGGCAATGACCTTGCCCTGGCCTTCGGTGGCGTCGTAGCCCAGGAAATCGGTGGCCACATCGACCTTGACCAGGCTGTTGTAGTCCATGCCGAAGGCGCTGGCGGAGCGGGCGCGCTCACGCTGGGCATCCATCTCGCGCTCGAAGCCCGCTTCATCGATGGTCAGCTCGCGCTCGCGGGCGATGTCGGCGGTCAGGTCCATGGGGAAGCCATAGGTGTCGTACAGCTTGAACACCACGTCACCCGGCACGACCTTGCCCTGCAACTGGGCCAGGTCCGCCTCGAGGATGCGCAGGCCCTGCTCCAGGGTCTTGGCGAACTGCTCTTCCTCGGCCTTGAGCACGCGCTCGATGTGCGACTGCTGGTTCTTGAGCTCAGGGAAGGCCTCACCCATCTCGGCGGCCAGGGCGGCAACGATCTGGTAGAAGAAGCTGCCCTTGGCACCCAGCTTGTTGCCATGGCGGCAGGCGCGGCGAATGATGCGGCGCAGCACGTAGCCACGGCCTTCGTTGGACGGCAGCACGCCGTCGGCGATCAGGAAGCCGCAGGAACGGATGTGGTCTGCCACCACCTTCAAGGAAGCCTGGCCGTCGTTGCTGCAACCGATGGCCTTGGCGGCGGCCGCCAGCAGGTTCTGGAACAGGTCGATCTCATAGTTCGAGTGCACATGCTGCATCACCGCACTGATGCGCTCCAGGCCCATGCCGGTGTCCACCGAAGGCGCTGGCAGCGGGTGCAGGATGCCATCGGCGGTTCGGTTGAACTGCATGAAGACGTTGTTCCAGATCTCGATGTAGCGGTCGCCGTCTTCTTCCGGCGAGCCGGGTGGGCCGCCCCAGATGTCGGCGCCGTGGTCGTAGAAGATCTCGGTGCAAGGGCCGCATGGGCCAGTGTCGCCCATGGTCCAGAAGTTGTCGGAAGCGTACGGCGCGCCCTTGTTGTCGCCGATACGCACCATGCGCTCGGCAGGTACGCCGACTTCCTTGGTCCAGATGTCGTAGGCCTCGTCATCGCTGGCATAGACCGTGACCCAGAGTTTTTCCTTGGGCAGGTTCAGCCATTTTTCCGAGGTCAGGAAGGTCCAGGCGAAAGTAATGGCGTCGCGCTTGAAATAGTCACCGAAGCTGAAGTTGCCCAGCATCTCGAAGAAGGTGTGGTGGCGCGCGGTATAGCCGACGTTTTCCAGGTCGTTGTGCTTGCCGCCGGCGCGTACGCACTTCTGGCTGCTGACCGCGCGGGTGTAGGCGCGCTTTTCCTGGCCGAGGAAGCAGTCCTTGAACTGGTTCATACCGGCGTTGGTGAACAGCAGGGTCGGGTCATTGCCCGGAATCAGGGAGCTGGAGGCGACTCGGGTATGCCCCTGCTCCTCGAAGAAGCGGAGGAAGGCTTCACGGATTTCTGCGCTTTTCATAGGTTCTTCCACGGAAACGGCGGCCCTTTGGGCTAACTCGTCGGATCGACGAAACGACGGCAAAGGGCCGCATTATATCGGTCCTGCAGTTCGGGTGCAGTGTGTTTATGCGATAGAAACGATCAATCGGAGGCTTTTTATAGCGCCGATGGGCAAAAAGGGCATGAAAAGATGCCAAGGCCTGGGTTTTGCCGCTGACAAACCCATTAGCGCGCAGGTTGAGGCAAAAGGGAACAGGCGGGGGATGAAAGGAATTTCAGGGGAGCAGAAGCCTTGGAATATGCGCCGCCTTCTTCGCGGAGCAAGCCCGCGCCTGCAGGTAATTACAGCGGGTTCTCCCACGAAGAGGCAGGCACAGCGACCGCAACTAGCCCAGCCGCTGCCCGGAATCCGGCACAACCAGGATGCCCGCACGCAAGCCGTTCTTGACCTTGGGGTTGGGGAAGATGATCCGTGCGCCCTCCTCTTCGACCACCCAGCGCGTCTCGGCCAGGTCCTCGGCCAACAGGTAGCCCTTGCTCAGCTCGGAGAAATTCTCGATGTCCGCCGGCAGGTGCAGATGGAAGCTGTCGCTGTGCTTGATGATCTCGCGCGCCACGCTGAACAGCTTGAGGCCATCCAGGTTCTGCTCGGTCTCAGGCTCGGTGCCTTCGATCAGCTGAACCAGCCGCACTTCGAGCTTGTCGAGGTTGACCTGCTCGTTCTGCCCGAAAGGCCGCGCCTTGCCCAGTTCCAGGGTGAAGGCTTCGGCATCGAGCTGCTCGTAGGTGAACGCGCTGAAGGTGATCGACGGCTTGCTTTGCAGCAGCACCGCCTCCATTCCCGCCGCCGCCAAGCGTGCCAGCTCGCGGCGCGAATGCTTGCGTCCTTCCTTGAACGGATAGAGCGCGAACTGTTCGATCTTCGAACCGCGAATCGCAGTATGCAGGTCGTAATGCAGGCGGGTGCGCTCAGGCTTGCTGAAGAACACCCGGGCGAATTGCTCGAGTTCCGCAGCGCGTAACGCCTCGAACCCACTGGATAGCTCGTGACGGCCATTGAACAGGCGGTTGATGTCCTGCTCGATGTAGCGCTCGCCCTTGCGGATCGCCGCCGGGTTGCCGAACAGGAACAGCACCCGCGCACGCGGCTTGATGGTGCCGTTGGCCACCCCATGCAGGAGTTTTTCCAGCAGCTCGATCGGCGCGGTTTCATTGCCGTGGATGCCGGCCGACAACAGCAGGTCGAGGCCACAGTCGTCGTTCTCCGGCGGACGCACCTCCAGCGCCCCCTCCCCCAGCCAGCGCAGACGCACGCCCCGGGTGGTCACTTGGGTCTTCTCGGCCGGTTCGTGATCGGTCAGGGTCAGCTCAAGCAGTTTGCCAAGGGCGAGCATAGGGCGCTTCCTTAGTGGTGGTGACCGCAGTCCGGGCCGTGCACATGGTCGTCATCGTCGCCCAGGTCGGCAGGTTCCATCTCCAGCTCCAGGGTCACCAAATTGGTGGCCATCGGGCGCAGCAGCAGGTTGGCGTACTCGGTATCGCCCTCCTCCACGTCGACACCGATCAGCAGCTGGCCACGGCCATCCTGCTGGATCCACACTTCCTTGCCCTGCCAGATCACGGCAAAGCGGGTGCAGGAGGTTTCCAGCTGGGTGCCGTCTTCGTCTTCCAGGAGCAGGCGCAGGGCGTCGGACATTGCAAATTCTCTCTTCAAGGGTGGCGTTGGAAGGGATAGACCGAACCCAGCTTGAGGATCTGGGTCAGTTCATCCAGTGCCGTACGGCATTCGTCCAGCAGTTGCGGGTCGGCAAGGTCCGCTTCGCCAAGGCGATCGCGGTAGTGCTTGTCGACCCATTGCACCAGCGTGTCGTACAGCGAGGCGCTCATGATAACGCCTGGATTGACCGCCGCCAGTTCGGTTTCCTTCAAAGCCACGCGCAGGCGCAGGCAAGCCGGGCCACCGCCGTTCTGCATGCTCTGCTTGAGGTCGAATACCTTGACCTCTTTCACAGCGCCTCCCTGGCTGGTCAACTGCCCCAGGTAGCGCCAGACGCGCTCGTTGTTGCGGCATTCCTCGGGCACTACCAGCAACATGGAGCCATCTTCGCGAGACAGCAGCTGGCTGTTGAACAGGTAGGAACGCACTGCGTCCTCTACGCCGACCGCAGCACGCGGCACGCGAATGGCCTGGAAGTTACCGCCCTTGCTGGCCAGTTTAGCTTGCAGTTGGCCAAGTACCGCGTCGGTCTCGAGGAAGGCATCCTCGTGGTAGAACAGCACCTCGCCGTTGCCCACCGAAATCACGTCGTTGTGGAACACACCCTGATCGATCACCGCCGGGTTCTGTTGAGCGTAGACCACGCCATCCTCGCGCAGCCCATGCAGGCGAGCGACTGCCTGGGAGGCCTCGAGGGTCTGGCGCGCCGGGTACTTCTGCGGCGCCGGGTAACGGCTGTCGAAGGCGCTGCGACCATAGACGAAGAATTCCACGCCCGGCTCGCCGTAGGCGCGGCAGAACCGCGTATGGTTGGCGGCGCCTTCGTCGCCGAACTGCGCCACGGCTGGCAGCGCCTGGTGATGGGCGAAGTGCTGCTCATTGGCGAACATCGCGCCGAGCACGCGGCTGGTGGTGGGGTGCTCGATGCTGCGGTGGTACTTGCAATTGAGGTTGGCGGCGGTGAAATGCACGCGGCCGTCAGCGGTGTCGGCACTGGGGCTGACGGTGGCGGCGTTGGCCACCCACATGCTCGAGGCCGAGCAACTGGCCACCAGCAGCGGCATCGCCTCCTTGGCAGCGCGACGGATTACCTCGGCGTCGCTGCCGGTAAAGCCCAGGCGGCGCAGGGCGGCGACATCCGGGCGCTCCTGGGGGGCCAGCACGCCCTGCTTGAAGCCCATGTCGGCCAGGGCTTTCATTTTCGCCAGGCCCTGACGCGCTGCTTCCCGCGGATTGGAGGCTTGTTGGCTGTTGCTTTGCGAAGCCACGTTGCCATACGACAGGCCGCCGTAGTTGTGGGTCGGGCCCACCAGGCCATCAAAGTTCACTTCATAGGATTTCATCGGCTAACTCCGAGACCTGTTGTTATAGGGTGACGCCCGGCGTCAGGGTCGCCGGCAAGGCAAGGCTGGCGGTCTCCAGCGAGGCTACGGGGTAGGCGCAGTAGTCCGCCGCGTAGTAGGCGCTGGCGCGGTGGTTGCCACTGGCGCCCACACCGCCGAACGGCGCACTGCTGGCGGCGCCGGTAAGTTGCTTGTTCCAGTTGACGATGCCGGCCCGGCTGCGCAGCCAGAAGTGCTGGTAGCGGGCGTTGGAGTCCGACAGCAGGCCAGCGGCCAGGCCGTACTGGGTGTTGTTGGACTCGACGATGGCGGCATCGAAGTCGGCGTAGCGGATCACTTGCAGCAGTGGCCCAAAGAACTCTTCGTCGGGACGCTCGGCCACCTGGGTGACGTCGACAATACCGGGCGTCAGCAGCGCTGCCCCGGCCTGCGGCTGGGTCATTTCCAGCAACGCCACGGCACCCTTGGCAAGCAACTCGGCCTGGGCGGCAAGCAGCGCCTGGGCGGCCTGTAGCGAAATCACCGAGCCCATGAACGGTGGCGGCTGCTGGTCGAAGGCACCGACGCTGATGCTGCGGCTGACCTCGACCAGACGGGCGATCAAGCGGTCGCCCCAGGCGCCCTGGGGCACCAACAGGCGGCGCGCGCAGGTGCAACGCTGCCCGGCGGAAATGAACGCCGACTGGATGATGGTGTAAACGGCGGCGTCCAGGTCCTTGACCTCATCGACCACCAGCGGGTTATTGCCGCCCATCTCCAGTGCCAGGATCTTGTCCGGACGCCCGGCGAACTGCTGGTGCAGCAGGTTGCCGGTGCGGCTGGAACCGGTAAAGAACAACCCATCGATGCCCGGATTGGCCGCCAGCGCCACGCCGGTTTCACGGGCGCCCTGCACCAGGTTGAGCACACCGGCAGGCAGGCCTGCTTCGACCCAGCACTTGACCGTCAGCTCGGCTACCCCGGGGGTCAGCTCGCTGGGCTTGAACACCACACAGTTGCCCGCCAGCAGCGCTGGCACGATGTGCCCATTGGGCAAGTGGCCGGGGAAGTTGTAAGGACCGAACACTGCCACCACGCCATGGGGTTTGTGGCGCAGCACGGCGGTGGCATCAGCCAGCGGCCCGCTCTTCTCACCCGTGCGTTCGCGGTAGCTCTGCACCGAGATGGCCACCTTGTTGACCATGCTGGTGACTTCGGTGGCCGACTCCCAGAGTGGCTTGCCGGTTTCCTCGCCAATGCAGCGTGCCAGCTCCTCGGCCCTGGCCTTGAGCTTCTCGGCGAACGCCTCCAACACAGAGACTCGCGCTTGCAGGCTCAGTTGCGCCCAGGCCGGGAACGCCTCGCGCGCGGCCTGTACGGCGGCCTCGACCTGCCCGGCATTGGCGCCTTGTCCTTGCCAGACCACTGCCTGGGTAACGGGGTTCAGCGATTGCAGGGCCTCGCCCTGCCCGGCCTGCCACTGGCCTGCGATGTAATGCGTAGTCATTTACTGAGCCTCCCGGCCGGCGGACAACGGCACGCCGCGCACATGGTCGCCCGCGCCCAGGCGCAGGCGCTTGGCGGTCAATGGATCGACCACCAAGGTGCCAGCCGCCAGGCGGGCCGGGGCTGCGGTAATGCGGCAGTCTTCGCGCTTGCGGTTGTGGATGATATAGGGGGTGGCGTCGTCACCCGGCGTGCCCACGGCCAGCACCAGGGTCTGGCTATCACGCACCGCGCGGATCTTCGCGGTATCGCACTCGATGGCCGGGCCTGCGTCGAAGATGTCGACGTAGCCTTGGTAGTTGAAGCCCTCGCGCTTGAGCATGGCCAACGCAGGCTCGGTGTCCGGGTGCACGCGACCGATGACGGTGCGCGCAGCCTCCGACAGGAAACAGGTGTACAGCGGGAACTTGGGCATCAGCTCGGCGATGAACGACTTGTTGCCGACACCCGTGAGGTAGTCGGCCTGGCTGAATTCCATCTTGAAGAAGTGTCGCCCCAGGCACTCCCAGAAAGGCGAGCGTCCGGCAGCGTCGGACATGCCGCGCATCTCGGCGATGATCTTGTTGCCGAACAGCTCGGGGAACTCGGCGATGAACAACATGCGTGCCTTGGACAGCAGGCGGCCGTTAAGGCCGTTGCGATGGTCGCTGCGCAGGAACAGCGAGCACAGTTCGGAGTTGCCGGTCAGGTCGTTGGCCAGGAACAACGTCGGGATCTCGCGGTAGATCTTCAGTTCCTGGGAGGCGCTGACGGTCAACCCCACCCGGTAGTTGTACCAGGGCTCGCGCAGGCCGACCGCACCGGCGATGGCGCTGATGCCCACCACCAAGCCTTCATCGTTCTCCAGCACGAACAGGTAGTCGGTATCACCACGCTCGGCCTGGCCGCTGAAACTCTTCTCGGCCCAGCCGACCCGGTGCCCGAGGCGTTCCTCGTTGGCCGGCAAGGTGGTCAGCCCGGTGGTGCCGGTGCTGCGAGCCAATTCGATCAGCGCGGGTAGGTCGCTGCTGCGTACGGGACGAACGATCATGCTATCTCCTTGTGCGGCGGCCAGTGCCTGCCGCGAAACGCGCTTGCGTATGCGTGCGGGGGCTCAGGCGGCAACCAGGCGGACACTGCCGCCCTCGCCGACACCCAGTGCCTCGGCGGCCTCACGACTGAGGCTGACCGGCTTGCCGGGCACCCAGTCCAGGTCCAGCAGTACCGCGCGGTAGTCCTGCAACTGGCCGTTGCACACCAGGTACGGGCGCCCCCCCTTGACCTCGGCCTCGTCGAGCTTCACCGGCACCACGCGGCTCTGGGCGATGGAGCGAATGCTCGAGACCCGTGCATGCAGGGTCGGGCCACCGTCGAAGATGTCGATGTAGTGCTCGGTCTCGAAGCCTTCGCGCATGAGGATATCGAAGGTGATCTGCGCCCGTGGGTGTACCTGGCCCATGGCCTCCTGCGCCTCGTCGTGCAGCAGCGGCACGTAGATCGGGTAGTGCGGCATCAGCTCGGCCAGGAAGGTACGGCTCTTCAGACCGCAAAGGCGTTCGGCGTCGGCGTAGTTGAGGTCGAAGAAGTTGCGCCCGATGGCATCCCAGAACGGCGACTCGCCCGCCTCGTCGCTGTAGCCGACTATTTCGGTCACCACCGATTCGGCGAAACGCTCCGGGTGCGAGGCCATGAACAACAGCCGGCCACGGGAATTCAGCTCGGCCCAGCCGCTGTTCACCAGCTCCGGCAGTACATAGAAGCTGGTCAGCAGGCTGTTGCCGGTGAGGTCGTGGCACAGCGACAGGACGTGGATCTTGTTATGGATCTTCAGCTCTCGCGAGGCGTGCACGAAAGTCTCGTTGCGAAAGCTGTAGAACGGCTCGGAATAGCCGGCCGAGGCGACGATCGCCGAACAGCCGGCGAGCTTGCCGCTGGTGCTGTCTTCGAGCACGAAGAAGTAGCTTTCCTCGCCGTTGAAACTCACTTCGGCGGCGAACGAGGTTTCCGAGGCAGCGATCTTGTCGCCCAGGCGCCCGGCGTCGTCCGG
Organism: Pseudomonas sp. LS_2; assembly: GCF_042709235.1. Taxonomy (NCBI): domain Bacteria; kingdom Pseudomonadati; phylum Pseudomonadota; class Gammaproteobacteria; order Pseudomonadales; family Pseudomonadaceae; genus Pseudomonas; species Pseudomonas sp. LS_2. Next base: position 11,515 of record NZ_JAVAYC010000010.1, read on the forward strand.
CAACGAGGTGACACCAATGGGGCTGTCGGCAGCCATGCGCTGCACTTCGTTCAGATCAGCCATTTGCGCGGGGCGCATCACCAGCATGGTGTCACTCCTTTCGGGAAAGCGGGCCGAAACGGTCGGCACGAAAAAACGGCGGGTACCGTCAGGCAGGCACCCGCACTGGAATCCAGGTATCGCCGGCCCCAAGCAGCTTGGGGCTGGCGAAAGGGGCAATCAGCCCTGGGTCAGCTTGGCCACGGCGCGCTCGAAGCGGGCCAGGCCTTCGTCGATGTCGGCGTCCTCCACCACCAGGCTCGGGGCGAAGCGCACCACGTCAGGACCAGCCTGCAACACCATCACGCCTTCCTTCTCGGCGGCATTGAGTACGTCCTTGGCCTTGCCCTTCCAGGCTTCGGTCAGCACGCAGCCGATCAGCAGGCCAACGCCACGCACCTGGCTGAACAGGTGGTGCTGCTGGCCGATCTTTTCCAGACGCACCTTGAAACGCTCGTGCTTGGCCTTGATGCCGGCGAGAGTCTGCGGGGTATTGACCACATCCAGCACCGCGCAAGCCACGGCGCAGGCCAGTGGGTTGCCGCCATATGTGGTGCCGTGGGTGCCAACCGCCAGGTGCTTGGCAAGCTCGGTGGTGGTGAGCATGGCGCCAATGGGGAAGCCGCCGCCCAGGCTCTTGGCGCTGGTGAGGATGTCCGGGGTGACACCATAGTGCTGGTAGGCGTACAGCGAGCCGGTACGGCCGACGCCGGTCTGCACTTCGTCGAAGATCAACAGCGCGTTGTGCTCGTCGCACAGCTTGCGGGCGCCTTCCAGGTAGGCAAGGTCGGCCGGCACCACGCCGCTTTCACCCTGGATCGGCTCGATCACCACCGCACAGGTCTTGTCGGAGATCTGCGCCTTGAGCGCTTCCAGGTCGTTGTACGGCACGTGGCTGATGCCGGTGATCTTCGGGCCGAAGCCGTCGGAGTACTTCGGCTGGCCACCGACGCTGACGGTGAACAGGGTGCGCCCGTGGAAGCTGTTCAGGGTGGCGATGATTTCGTGCTTTTGCGGGCCGAAGCGGTCGTGACCGACACGGCGGGCCAGCTTGAAGGCGGCCTCGTTGGCCTCGGCGCCGGAGTTGCAGAAGAACGCACGCTCGGCAAAGGTTGCCTCGACCAGTTTGTGCGCCAGGCGCAGGGCCGGTTCGTTGGTGAATACGTTGGATACGTGCCAGAGGGTATTGGCCTGGTCGGTCAGGGCCTTGACCAGCGCGGGGTGGCAATGACCCAGGGCGTTGACCGCGATGCCGCCGGCAAAGTCGACCAGCTCACGACCGGCCTGGTCCCATACTCGGGAACCCTCGCCTCGCACAGGAATGAAGGCCGCCGGCGAATAGTTGGGAACCATGACCTGGTCGAAATCGGCACGTTGCACCGGGGCTTGCTCAACGGACATCTGAGTCTCCTGAAGAGGAACGCTGGCCTGGAAATGGCGAGCGATGGGGGGATTGTAAGGACTGATCGGCGCCTGTCCTTGCTGCCAGGCGACAACTTGTTACAGCGCCAAACCCTGTTTTACCTGGGTTTTCGGCAATGCGACAAACACTGTCGCAATCGCGCAGTGTAACGGGAGAGCGGGGTTGGGTGAACGGGTGTTCACACTGGATGTGGGTTGGACCTCGGACGCATTCGCGGGCACGCCCACTTCTACAGACAGAGCGCCGCTCTCGAGGTTACCGGCGCACCCATAGGTGCGGGCTTGCCGGCGAAAGGGCCGACGCAGACGCACAAGGACGTCAGCCCTTCTCCGCCGGCGCCGAGCTCAGCTCGAACGGGCTGCTGCTACGCCGCTGGTTACGGTCTTCGCGCGGCGTGGCGCCAAAGAAGTTGCGGTAGGCGCTGGAGAAATGCGGCCCGGAGGAAAACCCGCACGACAGGCCGATCTGGATGATCGATTTGCTGGTCTGCATCAGCATCTGCCGCGCCTTGTTCAGGCGCAATTCCAGGTAATACTGGCTGGGCACGCGGTTGAGGTACTGCTTGAAGATCCGCTCCAGCTGGCGACGCGACACGCACACATGCTGGGCGATCTCGTCGGTGGTCAGCGGCTCCTCGATATTCGCCTCCATCAACAGCACCGCCTGGGTCAGCTTCGGATGGCTGGAGCCCAGGCGGTTCTGCAGCGGAATGCGCTGGCGCTCGCCGCCCTCGCGGATACGCTCGACCACCAGCTCTTCGGAAACCGCCCCCGCCAGCTCCGCACCATGGTCGCGGGCCAGCACCGCCAGCAACAGGTCGGTGACGGCCATGCCACCACAGGCGGTCAGGCGGTCGCGGTCCCAGTCGAACAGGTGGCTGGTGGCGATGACCTTGGGGAAGCGCTCGGCGAAATCATCCTGCCAGCGCCAGTGCACCGCCGCCCGATAACCATCGAGCAACCCCAGCAACGCCAGCGGGTAGACCCCGGCGGACAGCCCGCCGATCATGCAGCCAGTGCGCGACAGTTGCTTGAGTGCCGCCGACAGTGCCGAGCCGACCGCCAGAGGCGTTTCGTCAGCCAACAGAAAAAGCTTTTGGCAACCCTCCAGGCGGCCGTTCCACGGCTCGCCGGGCATGCGCCAGGCCCCTTCCTGCGGCGCTTCGGCCTGCAGGAACACCAGCTCGTAGACCACATCCGGATGCACCCGCTGGGCAATCCGCAACACCTCCTCGGCAAGCGCCAGGGTCAGCGGCCGGGTGCCGGGCCAGAGGAGAAAACCGATGCGCTGGGTGGTCATAGGGCGTGGTCCGAAACCTGTTCGAGTCTGTAGCGGCGGGTCATGCCGCGCTCGCTGCGCAGCATGCCCTATTCTGGTGCAAAGGTGCAGCCTTTACTTCAGGCTGCCGGAAAGAAACTGCTTGAGACGCTCGGACTGCGGGTTCACCAGCACCTCGCGCGGGTTGCCACGCTCCTCCACCAGCCCCTTGTGCAGGAACACCAACTGGTTGGACACCTCACGGGCAAAACCCATCTCGTGAGTGACAACCACCATGGTACGCCCCTCCTGGGCCAGCGACTGCATGACCTTGAGCACGTCGCCGACCAGCTCGGGGTCGAGCGCCGAGGTCGGTTCGTCGAACAGCATTACCTCAGGTTCCATGGCCAGGGCACGGGCAATCGCCACGCGCTGCTGCTCGCCGCCGGACATATGGCCGGGGAAAGCATCCTTGCGGTGTGCCACGCCGACCTTGGCCAGGTAGTGCTCGGCCTTCTCCAGCGCTTCCTTCTTGCTTACGCCCAGCACATGCACCGGCGCTTCGATGATGTTTTCCAGAGCAGTCATGTGCGCCCACAGGTTGAAGTGCTGGAACACCATCGACAGGCGCGAGCGCATGCGTTGCAACTGCTTGGCGTCGGCGGCCTTCAGCGCACCGTCCTTGCCGGGCACCAGCTTCAACTCTTCGTTGTTGAGCAGGATCTTGCCGGCATGGGGCTGCTCGAGCAGGTTGATGCAGCGCAGGAAGGTCGACTTGCCCGAACCACTGGAGCCGATGATGCTGATCACATCACCCGCCTTGGCCTCGAGGGAGACGCCCTTGAGCACTTCATGGCTGCCGTAGCGCTTGTGCAGGTCTTGGACTTGGAGTTTGTACATGCTGTCGGTTCTCACAGAGCGTTCAGTGCTTGCGCGGCGCCAGGTAGCCGAGCCAACGGCGTTCGGCCAACTTGAACAGGCGCACGAGGATGAAGGTCAGGCACAGGTAGAACACGCCCGCCGTGATGTAGGCCTCGAAAGGCAGGTAGTACTGGGCGTTGACCGTACGTGCCGCGCCGGTGATGTCGATCAGGGTGACGATCGACGCCAGGCTGGTGGTCTGCAGCATCATGATCACTTCGTTGCTGTATTGCGGCAGCGCCCGGCGCAGGGCCGAAGGCAGCAGGATACGGCGGTACATCTTCACACGCGACATGCCCATCGCCTTGGCCGCCTCGATCTCGCCATGGGGCGTGGCCTTGAGGCTGCCGGCGATGATCTCGGCGGTGTAGGCGCTGGTGTTGATGGCGAAGGCCAGGCAAGCGCAGAAGCTCGCACTCGACAGCCAGGGCCACAGGACGCTTTCGCGCACCGCCTCGAACTGGGCCAGGCCGTAGTAGATCAGGAACAGCTGCACCAGCATCGGCGTGCCGCGGATCACGTAGGTGTACAGCCAGGCAGCGAAGTTGACCACAGGCTGCTTCGACACGCGCATCAGCCCCAGCGGCACCGCCGCCAGCAGGCCGAAGAACAGCGAGAACGCCAGCAGCTTCAAGGTGGTCAGCAAGCCGCCCAGGTACAGCGGCATGGCCTCCCAGATGACGTTGTAGTCGAAGATCATAGTTCAGCCGCCTTTACGCCCACCGAGTAGCGCTTCTCGAGATACTTCAGCGCCAGCAGCGAGACACTGGTGATCACCAGGTACAGCGCCGCTACCGCCAGGAAGAAGGTGAAGGGTTCGCGGGTGGCGTCCGCCGCCTGCTTGGCCTTGAACATCATGTCTTGCAGGCCGACCACGGATATCAGCGCGGTGGCCTTGGTCAGCACCAGCCAGTTGTTGGTGAAGCCGGGAATGGCCAGGCGGATCATCTGCGGCACCATGACTCGGAAGAACACCTGGCGGCTACTCATGCCATAGGCCATGCCCGCTTCGGCCTGGCCCTTGGGAATGCCGAGGAAGGCACCACGGAAGGTTTCCGACAGGTAAGCGCCAAAGATGAAGCCCAGGGTGCCGATACCGGCGATCATCGGGTTGAGGTCGATGTAGTCCTCGTAACCCACCAGCGGCGCGACACGGTTGATGATGTCCTGGCCGCCGTAGAAGATCAGCAGGATCAACACCAGGTCGGGGATACCGCGGATCACCGTGGCATACATATCGCCCAGCCAGGCCAGCCAGCGCACCGGCGACAGGCGCAGGGCCACGCCGATCAGCCCGAGCACGATGGCCAGGGCCATCGACGACAGGGCGAGCTGCAACGTCAGCCACGCGCCATCGAGGATCACCGCCCCGTAGCCTTTCAACATGATTGGGATACCTCAGGCTTGGAAATGAAAAATGGTGCAAACCTCAGAGATTCTGCTGTTTGCACCATTGCACAGATGGGACCGGACAGATTACTTGGCGTCTGGACCGTAGATGTCGAAGGCGAAGTACTTGTCCTGGATCGCCTTGTACTTGCCGTTGGCGCGGATCGCGTCGATGGCGGCATTGATACGGTCGGCGTTGGCCTTGTCACCCTTGCGCACGGCGATACCCACGCCGTCACCGAAGTACTTCACGTCGGTGAAGGACGGGCCAACGAAGGCGAAGCCCTTGCCAGCGTCGGTCTTCAGGAAACCGTCTTCCAGCAGGGTGGCGTCGGCCACGGTGCCATCCAGACGGCCGGCGGTAACGTCGAGGTAGATCTCGTTCTGGGTGCCGTAGGGCACGACGGTGGCGCCTTTCGGAGCCAGCACTTCCTTGGCGAAGCGATCGTGGATCGAACCGCGCTGTACGCCGATCTTCTTGCCCTTGAGCTCATCCAGGCTGTCGCTGACGGCGACGCCTTCCTTCATCACCAGGCGCGCTGGGGTCAGGTAGTAGCGCTTGGTGAAATCGACCGATTTCTTGCGGTCTTCGGTGATCGACATGGACGACAGGATGGCGTCGATCTTGCGCACCTTCAGTGCCGGGATCAGGCCGTCGAACTCCTGCTCGACCCACGTGCACTTGGCCTTCATCTCTTCGCACAGGGCGTTGCCGATGTCGTAGTCGAAGCCGGCGATGCTGCCATCGGGCTGCTTGAAGGCGAACGGTGGGTAGGCGGCTTCGATACCGATTTTCAGCGGTTTCTCATCGGCCTGCGATACCAGGGAAAACACGGACAGCGCCAGGGCGCCAAGCAGTGCGAGCTTCTTCATCAGGTAACTCCATCGGTACGGGGCAATACAAGGCAGTTTGCAACAGCTGCCCGATATGCGAATGGGTACAACGCGAGCCGCGCAGGTTTCGACCAAGGTCGCAGACCACGAGCGAGTGAGTGGCATTTTAACGACAGCCCGGTAGTCGATATTTCTTCAAAGCGACAACTAGTTACAGAAGCGCCTGAACCTGCAGCGGGCGATATTGACAGCCCTCACAAAACATGCAAGAGCTCAAGAGAAATAACCTTTAACCGAAGCAATAAGCGGGCCTATTATTGGCAAAGCCTTGTAATCCGGCAAGTCCGACGGAGCAAGAGCAGAAAACCCTACACATAGGCACCAAGAGAAAGCACTGGGTGTTTCCTCGCGCCCCGCTTTTGTGCGAAAGCGGTGACAGGCCGAGGTTACCGATGAAAGTCGGTAACAGAATGCAAAAACCCCGCCGGTCAGGGCGGGGTCTCGCGTCTACGCCAAGGGGCTGCCAGGCAGCCCTTGCTTCATCAGGCCGTAGCCAGGTTCATGGCCTTGTGGGTGTCGATCAGGTGCTGTACCACACCCGGGTCGGCCAGGGTGGAGATGTCTCCCAGCGCGTCGTACTCGGCCGTGGCGATCTTGCGCAGGATACGCCGCATGATCTTGCCCGAGCGGGTTTTCGGCAGGCCAGGCGCCCACTGGATGACATCCGGCGAGGCGATCGGGCCGATTTCCTTGCGCACCCAGTTCTTCAGCTCAAGACGCAGTTGCTCGCTCGGCTCCTCGCCAGCGTTGAGGGTGACGTAGACATAGATGCCCTGCCCCTTGATGTCGTGCGGCACACCCACCACCGCCGCCTCGGCGACCTTGGCATGGGCGACCATCGCGCTCTCGATCTCGGCGGTCCCCATGCGGTGCCCGGATACGTTGAGCACGTCGTCCACGCGGCCGGTGATCCAGTAGTAGCCATCTTCGTCGCGGCGCGCACCGTCGCCGGTGAAGTACATGCCACGGAAGGTCTTGAAGTAGGTGTCGACGAAGCGGTCATGATCGCCGTACAGCGAGCGCGACTGGCCTGGCCAGGAATCGAGGATCACCAGGTTGCCCTCGGCGGCGCCTTCGATCAGGTTGCCCAGGTTGTCCACCAGCGCCGGCACCACGCCGAAGAACGGACGGGTCGCCGAGCCTGGCTTGAGGCCGGTTGCGCCCGGCAGCGGGCTGATCAGGATGCCGCCGGTCTCGGTCTGCCACCAGGTGTCGACGATTGGGCACCGTTCCTTGCCGACCGTCTTGTAGTACCAGTTCCAGGCCTCGGGGTTGATCGGCTCGCCCACCGAGCCCAGCAGGCGCAGGCTCGAACCATCGGCGCCGGCGACGGCGGCTTGGCCTTCAGCCATCATCGCGCGGATGGCGGTAGGTGCGGTGTAGAGGATGTTGACCTGATGCTTGTCGACGATCTTCGACACGCGGGTGATGTCCGGGTAGTTCGGCACGCCCTCGAACAGCAAGGTAGTGGCGCCATTGGCCAGCGGGCCATAGACGATGTAGCTGTGGCCGGTGACCCAACCGACGTCGGCGGTGCACCAGTAGACATCGCCTGGGCGGTAGTCGAACACCCGCTCATGGGTCAGCGAGGCATACACCAGGTAGCCGCCGGTGGTGTGCAGCACACCCTTGGGCTTGCCCGTGGAGCCGGAGGTATAAAGGATGAACAACGCTTCCTCGGCGCCCATTTCCTTTGGCGCGCAGTGGCTGGCGGCGACCTTCATCAGGTCTTCGTACCAGATGTCGCGGTGCTGGTGCCAGGCGATGTCGCCACCGGTGCGCTTGCACACGATGATCTTCTGCACGCTGTTGGTTTCAGGGTTGGTCAGCGCCAGGTCGACGTTGGCCTTGAGCGGAGTCCGACGACCGCCGCGCACGCCTTCGTCGGCGGTGATCACCACCTTGGACTTGCAGTCGATGATGCGGCCGGCCAGGGCCTCCGGCGAGAAGCCACCGAACACCACCGAGTGGATCGCCCCGATACGAGCACAGGCCAGCATGGCCACCACGGCTTCCGGGATCATCGGCATGTAGATGGTCACCACGTCGCCGCGGTGCACGTCCTGGCCACGCAGGGCGTTGGCGAACTTGCAGACCTGCTCGTGCAGCTCGCGGTAGGTGATGTTGCGGTGCTCGGAAGGGTCATCGCCTTCCCAGATAATGGCGACTTGGTCGCCGCGCTCGGCCAGGTGGCGGTCGAGGCAGTTGTAGGAAACGTTCAGAGTGCCGTCAGCGAACCACTTGATATCCACGTGGTGGTCATCGAAGGAGGTCTGCTTGACCTTGGTGAAGGGCTTGATCCAGTCCAGGCGCTGGGCTTGCTCGCGCCAGAAGCCGTCCGGGTTGATCACCGATTGCTGGTACATGGCCTTGTAGGTGGCCTCGTCGGTCAGGGTGGTGGCCGCAACCTCGGGACGAACGGGATACAGTGGAGCCGCACTCATCTGTGTTACCTCGGTGTAATAGTTGTTTTTGTATGGGACCGTTTTTAACTGCACCAACGCGAACAAGGCCATTCGACGTTGGTAGTACCGACGCCCTCCGGCGCCGCTGAAAATCCATGAGAAGCCTCTGGATCAAGCCCTGCGTCAAGATGAAGAAATACCTGAACGGGTGTTCATGCAGGATTGTTACAGATTCTGTCAAAAGACCGAAAAACTTTATCAAAACGCCCTCTGTTTCATTACCCAGCCCGCCCATAAAATTCGTCTCGCCCACAAAGGCACACTGATTAACTTCGTTTAACTTTCTGTTACGCCCCCACGAAGGCAAGTTAATCCTCATCTAATCCAACCGCTGAAAACTGGTTGTCACGCGGCGCCACAAGTGCCGCGCGCCCCTTCACGACCTTAGACAGGTAATTGAAAATGAAAGCGTTACTGGCATTGGTACTTGGCAGTCTTTGCACCACGGCATTCGCCGATGAAGTGGCCAAGGATGTCGAGCAGATTCCGGTCGAGCAATACAGCTACTCACAGCACCTGGATGTCGCCCGGGTGATCTCCATGAGCGAAGTGCCCAACGTCTGCGAAGTGGTTCCTGCACGCATGACCTACGAGGACTCCAAGGGGCAGCGGCATATTCTCGAGTACCGCGTGATGGGGGGTGGTTGCTCCAACGGCTGATATCGCGCACCGACCGCTTCGCGCCCCGGAAAACCTTCTGCTACAGGTCTTGAATACCACACAAGACCTGTAGGAGCGGGCTCGCCCACGAAGAGGCCAGCACTGAAATCCGAACGCTTGGTTCATTACCCCAGCGACTTGTTCAATGAATAATCACGCAACTTGTTGGCAATCGTCGTATGTGAAACCCCCAGCCTTTTACCCAATGCCCGGCTCGTAGGAAACTCACTCATCAAACTTTCAAGCACCGCTTTTTCAAACCGCCCGACAATATCGCCAAGTTCCCCCTCCAGGGAAAACTCTCCCAACGGCTGGCGCACGCCATAATCCGGCAGCCGAATATGCTCGCCCTTGACCACGCCGCCCTCGCATAACGAAACCGCCTGAAACAACACGTTCTCCAGCTGCCGGACATTGCCCGGCCAGTGGTACTGCGCCAGCTTGTCCATTGCCGTAGGCGCCAAGCGTGGCAAGGCGCAGCCGATCTGGCGGCTGGCCTGATCGAGAAAATGCTGTACCAAACCGTCCAGGCCATCCATGCACTCGCGCAGCGGCGGAATGTGCAACGACAGCACATTGAGCCGGTGGTAGAGGTCCTGGCGGAATTCGCCTCGGGCGCACAGCTCGGAAAGGTCCACCTGGGTCGCACAGATCACCCGCACGTCCAGGTACACCTCTTCATCACTGCCTACACGACGGAAGCAGCCGTCCTGCAAAAAACGCAGCAGCTTCACCTGCAAACGCGGGCTCATCTCACCCACCCCGTCGAGAAACAGTGTGCCGCCCGCGGTCAGCTCCAGCAGCCCCAGCTTGCCTTCGGCCCGTGCGCCCTCGAAGGCGCCTGGGCCATAGCCGAACAGTTCGGTCTCGGCCATGGACTCCGGCAGCCCCGCGCAGTTGAGCGCCATCAACGGCGCCTGCCCTCGCGGGCTGGCGAGGTGGCAGGCGCGGGCGAGCAGTTCCTTGCCGGTGCCGGTCTCGCCTTCGATCAGCAGCGGCGCATCCAATGGCGCCATGCGCCGCGCCTCGCGCACCACCGCTGCCATTACCTTCGAGCTCTGGAAGATACTGTCGAAACCCCGCAGTTCCTGCTTGCGCACGTTGTAGATACGCTCGCCGATGCGGTCGGCGCGGTGCAAGGTGAGCACCGCGCCGGCCAGCGCCTCGCTGTCGTCGTGCTCGGACTGCAAGGGCGCGATATCGGCCAGGAATACGTCGCCATGCACCTTGATGCGCAGCCCATTGACCCGCGACTTGTTGGCCCGCACCAGCTCCGGCAGGTCGAAATCCTCGACGTAGCGCGCCAGCGGCATGCCTGGCACCTCGTCCACCCGCACCCCGAGCAACTGCGCGGCAGCACGGTTGGCGGCGACGATACTGCCGCCCATGTCCACCGACAGCACCGGGAACTCCAGAGCGCCGAGCAGCGCATTGAGCTCCATATGCCGACGCTCGCTGGGCATCAACCCCACACGCTTGACCCCGAACACGCCGGCGATCGACTCGAACTTGGGCCGCAACGCCTGGAACTGCAGGTTCATCAGGTTCGGGCAATGCAGGTAGATGGCGTTGCCGTGATCGCCCCCCACCTCTCCGCGCAGGACGTTGATGCCGTACTCCACCAGCAGGTTGAGGATGTCCCGCAGGATGCCGATGCGGTTCTGGCAGTGCACTTTGATACGCATGGAAGGCCTCGACGCGGCCAGATTTCTGATCGGCTCGCGGAAAATTCGTAAAGAAAAGCTGACAAATTCATCGCCATTGCCAGCCCGATAAACGCGATTTTCCGTCCACGAGGCGGTTTTGTAAAATTTACGTTACGAGAACCACAGAAAAGTCGCTGCCCAAGCCTCGTGCATGCGATGCAAAAAGAAGGATGAAGGGATATTCCTAAGGCATGTCGTGTTCATAACAAGAAAGCCCTCAGCAGGAGCGCCCCATGAAACAGACGCAATACGTGGCCCGCGAGCCCGATGCGCAAGGTTTTATCGACTACCCACAGCAAGAGCATGCGGTGTGGAACACGCTGATCACCCGTCAATTGAAGGTGATCGAAGGCCGGGCCTGCCAGGAGTACCTCGACGGTATCGAACAGCTCGCGCTGCCCCACGACCGCATCCCGCAACTGGGCGAGATCAACAAGGTGCTGGGCGCCACCACAGGTTGGCAGGTTGCCCGCGTGCCGGCGCTGATCCCCTTCCAGACCTTCTTCGAGCTGCTGGCCAGCAAGCGCTTCCCGGTCGCAACGTTCATTCGTACCCCGGAAGAACTCGACTACCTGCAAGAGCCCGATATCTTCCACGAGATCTTCGGCCACTGCCCGCTGCTGACCAACCCATGGTTCGCCGAATTCACCCACACCTATGGCAAGTTGGGCCTGGCGGCGACCAAGGAAGAGCGCGTATACCTGGCGCGCCTGTACTGGATGACCATCGAATTCGGCCTGATGGACACCCCGCAAGGGCAGCGTATCTATGGTGGTGGCATCCTTTCCTCGCCGAAGGAAACCGTCTACTGCCTGTCCGGCGAGCCTGAGCACCAAGCCTTCGACCCGATCGAAGCCATGCGCACGCCGTACCGCATCGACATTCTGCAGCCACTGTATTTCGTGCTGCCCAACCTCAAGCGCCTGTTCGACCTGGCCCATGAGGACATCATGGCCATGGTCCACCAAGCCATGCAGTTGGGCCTGCACGCCCCGAAATTCCCACCCAAGGCGGCCTGAGCCGTCTTGCCGACAACAACTCGAAGCGGAAAAAACCCATGAATGCCTTGAACCAAGCCCACTGCGAAGCCTGCCGCGCCGACGCCCCGCGGGTAACCGATGAAGAACTGGCCGAACTGATTCGCGAAATCCCCGACTGGAACATCGAAGTGCGTGACGGCCACATGGAGCTCGAGCGCGTATTCCTGTTCAAGAACTTCAAGCATGCCCTGGCTTTCACCAACGCCGTGGGCGAAATCGCCGAAGCCGAAGGCCACCACCCGGGGCTGCTGACCGAGTGGGGCAAGGTCACCGTGACCTGGTGGAGCCACTCGATCAAGGGCCTGCACCGCAACGATTTCATCATGTGCGCACGCACCGACGAGCTGGCCAAGACGGCTGAAGGACGTAAGTAACGCCTGACGCATCGCGTCGCTCTTTTCGCGGGCAAGCCCGCTCCTACAGGCCCTGCGTCGTTCGCGAAGCCTGTAGGAGCGGGCTTGCCCGCGAAGCATTTCCCGCCGCCACCCGTCCGCTGTTCGCCCGCAAAAACCGACAAACGCGGCGGAAAAAACTCAATCTGTCATCCAGACTGCTGTATCCTGCCCCAGCTTTTGAAGCTTCCGATACGCGCCTAGCGCTGCCCTTTCACTCACACTTGCGAGGAACGACGAGATGCATGAAATCCCGAATCTTCCCTTCCCAAGCCTGAAACCCGAAGAGCAAACCGCCACCGCCCATGCCGCCGAGCCGGCACCTGCCCAGCAGGATGGTGACGATCAGAACAGCGCCGACCAGGAATAATCGCGCATCCCTCCGACAGTGTGAAAACGGCTGGCTTGCGGACCACCGCCTTCATCACGTTTTCACACCGTCCAGCCAGGTCGTATCTCACTACCCCCATCGCCCTACCGCCTGTACCCATCGTGCGACTCCCCTCAACGGAGTACGCGCCATGCCCCCACTCGACCTGCTCATCGACGCCATCCGCCGACAAGACATCGTGTTGGAAAGTGACGTTTCTGGACCCTATGACCTGCGAACCTCGCTCAGCCTGCACTTCGACCGAGCGTTCGACATCGACGACCGGTTCCCCCAGCAGCTTCAGGACCACCAACTACGCGAAGCCCTGGAACAGGCGCTGAACGGCGAGAAAGCAGCGCGCTATCTGAATGCCTTTTTCAAACGTCCGTCAGACACCGCCGCCACCCCGCACGATTGCGCATTGTTCTTCAGAACCCTGGTAGCACGGGCAACCCCGCAAGCACTGCCATTCCCACCACCTGCCGCCAGTGGCTACCGCGCATGCAGCCTGGCCCAGAAGCTCTGGGCCGGACACCACAGCCTCAAGCACCGCGACGCTTTCCTCATGGCCACCTTGCTGCTGTACAGCGAATTGCCCGATCAAGCGGCGCCTGCCCTTGGCCCGGCCACACCCTTGCAACTCGCCGGTTATCTGGACCTCGATGCCCTGTTGAACGCTCTGCTGGCCATCCCTGCGGGCAGCAATCGCACCGAACACCTGTTCGCGACGCTCGAAGCGCAGTTGTACTTCCATGGCGTGCGCTACCGAGCGCCGACACCCCGCGAATGCGAGGCTGGCTACCAACCCAACGAACACGGCAAGGTCGCCCTGCCCGGCACGGCATTGAACGCGCCGGCCGCACAGGTACTGGATGCCGTGCTGCAATCACAATCGTTCAACCAGTGGGCCGAACGCCTGGCGAACGCTGCGCGGCTTGCAGCGCAGGTCAACCACCGCGACCTGGCCGAGCAGGCCATGGTCGACTGGTTGTACCCACCGCACAGACGGCGCGCAGGTGTCGTGCTGGACTTCGAATTGTTCAGCGAGGAAAACCGCGAGCTGCCCTTCGCCGACATTCGTCGGGACCTGGTCAATAGCCTGCAGAGCAGCCTGGATTGCCGCCCAGCCGCTGCCGAACTGGCCGCGGAACTGCTGTTGCGCCGGTTTGCCCCCGAGCTGCTGCTGGACGACGTCCCGCGCGACCTCCCTTACCAGCCAGACCTGAACTGGGCCAACCTGCGCCAGGGGGTGATGCTGCTGCGCGCCACGCAACGCCCCCTGGAATATGAGCAGGCCGACCAGGCATGTGGCCTGCCGCTCTCGGACATCAGCAGCGCCAGCGAAGCGCTGTACGACACGCTGAGCCAATGGGGCCCGTTGCTGGGCCACATCGACAGCCTGCCGCCGTGGTCGGCGAAGCAATGGCAAGGCATCTACGATCGCTACCTCAACGCCTGGGACCAGGAGCAACTGCAACAGCGTCCCGACCGCATGGCCGAGGCATACCGCCTGCTGGAGGCTGCCAACATCGACCCTGGCGCACGCAATGTCGATGGACAGCTTCACCTGGAGGCCTATATCGATACCCCCTCGACCTATGCGCAAAAAGGCCTGGCGAACGTCACGCAGTGGTTCGACAACGCTTTCGAACAGTGGCTGGAGTCGGCGGCAAAGATCCACGAACAGATGCTGCAACGGTTATTGTCGCAACTGCCCGCCAACTACCTCGAGGCGCTGAACAAAGGCCCGTGGACATGCCAGGCCGCCACCTGGCCCCGCTATGAGTTGGCAGGCCCGGTACCCGCGTACGCCGACAGCCCCGAAGCGCACTGGCGATGGGAAGTGGGCGTCGCAGGCATGCGCATAGTGCTGCCAGGGGAGCAGCACACGACGCTGCTGGAACTGTTCCCACAGACCTTGCAGTGGCGCGAGTCGGACATTCCCGCGAACGCGCCCAAGCACATCATCCTGGGACCGGAGCCCTGCTACGAGGACTACAATGGCGCCCCGCCGGCCTGGGAGGTCGCGCGCATCGCCGTGCGCCTGGTGGAAATCGGCCGCTCGCCTACGCAGCACCTGCTGCAGGCGTTGAAGCACACCTACGTGCAATCCGTGGCCCTGGCCAACGCTGCAACCCTGCGTGCGCTGTGCAAAGGCGCCACACGCCACGAAGCGTTTCTGGCCGAGAAACGCAGTGCCAGCAATTGGCGTTACGCCTGGAATCTGATCAAGAATATCGTGCCGGGCGCATCGTGCATCGCCCCCGAAAACGCAGAGGATGCGGCCGCCTGCATCCTCGACGTGCTGCTGGGAGCAGCCAAGACCACCGCGGCGCTTCGCCGTGCCGCAAGCCCGCTGGCTCGCCTGTATGGCAGCAACGCGCACACCGCAGGCAATGCACGCCTAGGGCTGGTGAAAGCGGCCAAGCGCTGGTCTGAACTTCCCGCCCTGCCCCAAGCGGTCTATGCCCGTCAGCTCGGCCCCAGGCGCTGGCATAGCCTGCCCGAGCTACCCGGCCAGACGTCCTGGCCGCAAACCTTCAAGATCGACCAACCACCTCCGCGCGGCCTGACACCTGAACAATTCAGGGGTGACCCAGCCAGGTCAGGAAGACCATGGCTGACGTGGGAGGGGCATCCATCACCCATCGCGATCGCCCGCAACGATGGCTCCATCGATGCGCTGATCAATGGCGGGGCCTACCGCTATCACCCCGACGAGCCCGGCTACCTACTGCGACGTATCGACACCGAAGCGCTGCCATCGGCACCCGCCCCAACCCTGCAGAGCGCCCCCTACCGCAATGAAGCAGGGCGCTACATTGCGTTGAACTTCGCGCCCCCGGCCAACGATGCGCGCACACCCGTGTTCGGCCAGCAGGTCAGCCATGCCTTCCAGACCCAGCGGATCGAACCGGCCCCCATACGCCTGCAGGACAGCCTGCATCCCGGCGACCGCTGGGCACAGGTCATGGTGTACCAGGGCAAGGTGGTCAGGCACACCGGCCAGCCCAACAAACCGTTACTGGCGCTCAAGGCGCAGGGAGCACAGGTTCAGTTGGGCGTCATCATTCCTCCCGTATACCACCGCACCATCACGGCCGACCCCCTGGCGGAATTCTGGTTCGGGCTACCCGACTCGCTAAGCCCTGCGCAAGTCCAGCTGATCGCACGCGTCTGCCCCCCTGTACACCTCGGTGGGCTGGCCAGGACCGTGCCGGACCGGCGCACCCTGCGCGCAGCGATGATCGACTGGCGGGGCCGTGACTGGATAATCGTAGAGGCGGATACCGGCGTGTTCTATGCCACTCAATGGGACCTTTCGAACTGGCAGGTCCGCCAGCTGAAAGCGCTGAGCGCCGGCACGCTGAGACCGGGCAATGCGCCTGCGCCACTTGCAGGCAACCGGCTGGTTCTGTCGCGAGTGCGCGAAGACAGCATGATCGCGCGCTACCTAGAGGTCAGCGAAACCTACCGCATCGTCGCGACCCGGCCAAACCTGCAACGCGACATCGACAACCTGACCTCACTGCTGCACGACTGGCTGGAACATGGCCGCCCCGCAGCGCCTCGGGGCCCCGACCTGTTCAAAGAGCTGCATGACGCCGCCGAGGCGCGCATGCTGCCCGAATACGCCAGGAACATCCTGACCAACCCAAGCGCCCAGGACGCGCTGACCGGTGTCGACAGAATGAGCCTGGCTGGCCTGAACCGGCAGATCATTCCCACCTCCCGCCCGCTCAGGCAAGCCGCGACAGGGGAACAGGCGCACGTGGCCGAAGTGCTCAACCGCTTGCTGCCCGCCAGCGGCAGCGCGTCGCCGTACACCTCGATGAGTGCCGCCCAACTGCTGAGCGAACCGGGTGCCCAGCAACTGCGCAAGCATCTGTCCGGCGCCAACCTGGCATTCGCCACAGTCACCTTGGACGATGACAGCCGCCGGGTTTATTTCGCACTGTCCGGCGGCGCCAGACATCGTACGATGGTCATCGACACACCACCAGAGACGCCACAGTCAAGGACGTCCTATATCGATGCTCGCCAGCGCATGGAGGGCCAGGCGCCTTCATCACGCTTTAGCGAACTGCCTACCCTGCGACGCCCCGAGCACCTGAACATCACCGAGCACCGTCGCCATCTGGATTCCGAGCGCCTGATCGCCACGGTGCTCAACGCCGATTTGCTCAGCGAGCACGAGCGCGTGCGCAGCATTGAGATATTCACCCTGTTCAGCGCCTGCCGTTCCTGTGGCGGCTACGTGCTGCCGCGCCTGCGCCTGGACTATGGCACCTCGTCCTTCAGCGTCAGTTGGCTTCTTGACTACAAGGAGTAGGCAGCAAGCTGTGGGCGGGGTCGCTGAAGCGAACCCCGCGCGCAGTTAACGCTGGGCGTACTGCAACACCACTTCCAGCGGGTGGCGCATCTGCCGCTCGGTCAAGCGTTTGACCTGGCTGCGGCACGAATAACCCGTGGCCAGCGGCTCGCCTTCGTTGCCCAGCTTGGTCGCCCAGGACTGCTCGAAGATGGTCTTCGACGTCGCCTGGTTGCGCGCCTCGTGGCCATAGGTGCCCGACATCCCGCAGCACCCCGTGGCCTCGGTGACCAGCTTCAGGCCCAAGCGTGCGAACACCTGCTCCCACTGCCTGGTGCTGGCCGGCACGTTGGTCTTCTCGGTGCAGTGGGCCATCAGACGGAAGTTGCCTGCCTGGGTAGCAGCCTGTTCCGGCAACACGTCCATCAACCACTCCTGCGGCAGCAGCACTTTGGGGCAACTCTCCAGCCCCTCCACCTTCTGGTACTCCTGGCGATACACCAGGGTCATGGCCGGGTCCAGTCCCACCAGCGGCACGCCGCAGTCGGCCAGGGCCTTGAGTTGGGTGGCAGTACGGATCGCCGTCTTGGCGAAGGCACCGAGCAAGCCCTGCACGTGCAGCGGCTTGCCATTGGCGCTGTACGGCGCGAGGAACACCCGATGGCCGAGGCGGTGCGCCAGCTCGATGAACGACGCCAGCAGCGGCGTCTCGAAGTAGCGAGTGAAAGCGTCCTGCACCAGCACGATGCTGCGCTCGCGCTGGGCCGGGGTCAGCTCGCGCAGCGCCGGCACGCTGGCCACGGAAACCCGGCAACGGGTCAGGGTGGCTTGGAAGTTGAAACGGCTGATCAGCGGGCTGTCGACCATGCCGACCTTGTCCGCCAGCAGTCGGCTCACCCACTTCGAGCCCATCACCGCGTTATACAGGCCTGGCGCACGGGCAAGGTACGGGATGCTGAACTCCAGCGAGCCGATCAGGTAGTCACGCAGCGGTCGCTGGTAACGACCGTGATACAGCTCCAGGAAGCGCGAACGGAAGTCCGGCACGTTGACCTTGATCGGGCATTGCCCGGCGCACGATTTGCACGCCAGGCAACCGGCCATGGCCTCGTACACCTCATGGGAGAAGTCGGCCTGGCCTTGATTGCGTGCGCGGTTGTTGCGCAGGCGCGCCGGCAGGCCTGTGAGCCACGGCACCCGATTGCGCGCCGCCGCCAGCACGTCGATGTCTGCCGCGCCTTGCAGGCGCAGCCACTCGCGAATCAGCGAGGCGCGCCCCTTGGGAGAGTGCTGGCGCTCGCGGGTGGCCTTCCACGATGGGCACATGGCGTCGTTGGGGTCGTAGTTGTAGCAGGCGCCGTTGCCGTTGCAGTGCACGGCGCTGGCGAAGCTCTGCCACACCCGCTCGTCGATGCTGCGGTCGAGGTCGCCACGCAGGGTCACGCCGTCGACCGGGGTCAGGCCCTCGACGCTGTCCGGTGGCGTGCAGATCTTGCCGGGGTTGAGCTGGTTATGCGGGTCGAACGCGCCCTTGAGGCGTTGCAGCGACGGGTACAGCTCGCCGAAGTACTCGGGTACGTATTCCGAACGCAGGCCCTTGCCATGCTCACCCCACAACAGGCCGCCGTAGCGCTGGGTCAGTGCCGCCACGGCATCGGAAATCGGCTTGACCAGCGCGGCCTGGGCCGGGTCCTTCATGTCCAGCGCCGGGCGCACGTGCAGCACGCCGGCATCCACGTGCCCGAACATGCCGTAGGCCAGGCCATGGCTGTCGAGCAGCGCGCGGAACTCGGCAATGTAGTCGGCCAGTTGCTCCGGCGGCACGGCGGTGTCTTCGACGAATGGCTGCGGCCGCACCTCGCCCTCCACGTTGCCCAGCAGGCCCACCGAACGCTTACGCATGGTATAGACACGGCTGACCGCCTCGGCGCCTTCGGCCAGGGTGTGGCCCAGGCGCTCGACGCTGGTGTCGTCTTGCAGGTGGGCGATGAATGCTTCGACCCGGGCGCGGACCTCGGCCGGCGCGTCGCCGCAGAACTCCACCAGGTTGATCCCCAGGGTCGGGCGCTCGGGGTCGGCTGGGAAATATTCGGCCACGCTGTGCCAGACGATGTCCTTCATTGCCAGCATCAACACCTTGGAGTCGACGGTCTCGATCGACAGCGGCTTGAGCGCCATGAGCGCATTGGCATCGCGCAGGGCGTCCATGAAGCTTGCGTAGCGAACGTTCACCAGCACTGCGTACTTCGGGATTGGCAGCACGTTGAGCTTGGCTTCCACCACGTAGCCCAGCGAGCCCTCGGCGCCGCACAGCACGCTGTTGAGGTTGAAGCGGCCCTGCTCGTCGCGCAGGTGCGCCAGGTCGTAGCCGGTCAGGCAGCGGTTGAGCTTGGGAAAGGTCGTTTCGATCAGCTCGGCCTGGGTTTCCTGGATCTGCCGCGCGGTGCGGTACACCTCGCCGGCTCGGCCCGGCGCGGCGCAGGCCTGCTCCAGCGCGGCATCGTCGATCGGCAGGCTGTGCAGGCGCTCACCGCCCAGCAGCACGCTGTGCAGTTCGAGTACGTGGTCGCGGGTCTTGCCGTAGGTGCAACTGCCCTGGCCGCTGGCGTCGGTGTTGATCATGCCGCCGACGGTGGCGCGGTTGGAGGTGGACAGCTCGGGGGCGAAGAACAGCCCATGGGGCTTGAGCGCAGCGTTGAGCTGGTCCTTGACCACCCCGGCCTGGACCCGCACCCAACGCTGCTCGACGTTGATTTCGAGGATGTTGTTCATGTGCCGCGACAGGTCGACGACGATGCCGTCGGTAAGCGATTGGCCGTTGGTGCCAGTGCCGCCGCCACGGGGCGTCAGGCGCACCTGGCGGAAGCGCTCTTCGCCCATCAGGGCGGCTACACGCGCCACATCGTCGGCATCCCGCGGAAATACCGCAGCCTGGGGCAGGCGCTGGTAGATCGAATTGTCGGTGGCCAGCACCGTGCGAGTGCCATAGTCGGCGCTGATCTGGCCTTGAAAACCGCTGGCACGCAGGGCTTCGAGGAATTTCGGGTAATCGGCGGCGAGCGCGTCGGTTTGCAGCGGGGCGATCATCGAAGGATGGCCTCTTGGTATGGGGCTGATCACGGAAAGCTTGTCTGGCTGGCATGAGTCTGCGTATGCCAGATGACGAATGTGCCAATGTTCCTGTAGTTTCCAGCCCAGGGCAAACGGATAATCCTGCCGCTATCAATGACTTTTATGAATGAATTACCGCCACCTGACACCGTCGATGTCGTTGCTGCTGGCCTTCGAGGCCGCCGCCCGGCATGAAAGCTATACCCGCGCTGCCGCCGAGCTGTCGCTGACCCAGAGCGCGGTAAGCCGCCAGGTGCAGGCGCTGGAGCAGCAACTGGGGCTGACGCTGTTCCGCCGCGAAGGTCGCCAGGTGCAACTGACCGATGTCGGGCGCTTGTACCAGCGCGAGCTCAGCGAAGCGCTCGGGCGCATTCGCAGCGCCACCTTGCAGGCACTGGCCTACCAGTCCGGCGTCGGCACCCTGCGCCTGGCGACCCTGCCGACCTTCGGCTCGAAATGGCTGCTGCCGCGCCTGCACGCTTTCTACGGCGCACACCCCGGCATGCTGGTGCACATTCATTCGCGTATCGAAGCGATCAACTTCGACACCAGCGAGATCGATGCGGCCATCGGTGTTGCCAGTCATGACCTGCCGGGGCTGATCTGTCATCGGCTGCATGCCGAAGAACTGGTGGTGATCCTGCCGCCCCAGGCGAAGGCCGAGGCCCACGGCTGGAGCCCGGCATGCATCAGCGAGCAAGTTCTGCTCAACGTGGCCAACAACCCCCATGCCTGGGGCGAATGGTTCTCCCACCATGCCCTGCCCCACCGGGCCATGCGCCTGGGGCCGAGCTTCGAGCTGACTTCGCACCTGATCCAGGCGGTGCGTGCGGGCATCGGTATCGGCCTGGTGCCCCGCATCCTGGTGCAGGAGGAACTGGCCAAGGGCGAACTGTTCAGCCCCGGGGAGCCGTTCGCCAGCCAGCGCAGCTACTACCTGATCTACCCGCCGCGCAACGAGGCGCTGCCCTCGTTGCGGGCGTTTCGTGGGTGGTTGCTGCAGCAGATCTGACTGACTGAGCGCCTCTACCGGCAACAAAAAACCCGATGCCAGCTGCCCAGCATCGGGTTTCATGTTTTCCATCCAGAGGTTTACTTGGCCACGGACCCCGCCGCCCCGTCAGCCTGCACCTGGCGCTTGCTCTTGACGACGTAGAACAGGTACATCACCACCAGCCACACCGGAATCGCATAGACCGAAACCTGGATGCCCGGGATCTGCAGCATGATCCCCAGGATCAGCACCACGAAGGCCAGGCACAGGTAGTTGCCGTAGGGGTACCACAGCGCCTTGAACAGCGGCTTCTGGCCGGTGCGGTCAAGGTGCTGGCGGAATTTAAGGTGCGAGTAGCTGATCATCGCCCAGTTGATCACCAATGCCGCGACCACCAGCGACATCAGCAGCTCCAGCGCATGATGCGGCATGAAGTAGTTGAGCAGCACCGCCACCAGGGTGAACGCCGCCGAGGCCAGGATCGCCCGCACCGGCACGCCACGCTTGTCGATCTTCGCCAGGCCCGCCGGGGCATCGCCCTGCTCGGCCATGCCATAGAGCATGCGCGCGTTGCAGTAGGTGCCGCTGTTGTACACCGACAGTGCAGCGGTCAACACCACGAAGTTCAGCAGGTGAGCGGCCACATCGCTACCCAGCAGCGAGAACACCTGAACGAACGGGCTGCTGCCGTAGCTGCCGCCAGAGGCGTCGATGCTGGCGACCAGGTTGTCCCACGGGGTCAGTGACAGCAACACCACCAACGCACCGATGTAGAAGATCAGGATGCGGTAGATGACCTGGTTGATCGCCTTCGGGATCACGGTTTTGGGCTTGTCGGCCTCGGCTGCGGTGAAACCGAGCATCTCCAGGCCGCCGAAGGAGAACATGATGATCGCCAGTGCCATCACCAAGCCGCTCACGCCATTGGGGAAGAAGCCGCCGTGCTCCCACAGGTTGGCCACCGAGGCATCAGGGCCGCCGCGGCCACTGGTCAGCAGGTAGGCGCCCAGGGCAATCATGCCGACGATGGCCGCGACCTTGATGATCGCGAACCAGAACTCGGCCTCGCCGAACACCTTCACGTTCATCAGGTTGATACCGTTGATGAGCAGGAAGAACGCCGCCGCGGTCACCCACACCGGGATCTCGGGCCACCAGTAGTGGACATATTTGCCGACGGCCGAAAGCTCCGACATCCCCACCAGGATGTACAGCACCCAGCAGTTCCAGCCCGAGAGAAAGCCTGCGAAACCGCCCCAATATTTATGGGCAAAGTGGCTGAAGGAGCCGGCCACCGGCTCTTCGACGATCATTTCGCCCAGCTGGCGCATGATCATGAAGGCGATGAAGCCGCAAATGGCATAGCCGAGGATCATCGACGGACCGGCGGACTTCATCACGCCGGCCGAGCCCAGGAACAACCCGGTACCGATGGCGCCACCCAGTGCGATCAACTGGATATGGCGGTTTTTCAGGCCACGCTTGAGTTCGCCTGACTGCTGCGAATTGTGTCCACTCATGAACGAAATCACCTGCTTGTTTTTATCTGTGACGAAATCGGACCCACCGCGCTCGTGGCGCAGCGGAATGAGCAAGGTAGCTACCTTGGTTTCTCAAGCTGGGGTATCGCGCCAGGCTCAGGTGCCGGGCAAAACCGCAAGGCTTCGGCGAGAGTGCGTTGTACGCAAGGGGGTCACAGATAAAACGCGGCGCATTGTATACCCCTGCAAGCGCGCAGGGGTCAACGCGCGCGTCATTTTCTGATGAAAAAACGCAGCGGTCCCGAGGAAAAGGCCTTCAAGGGCGAAGTGATCGGCGTGCATGGCGCCTCCATTTGTTGTTGTGATGCCAAGCTCTCCGGCCTGGCTGTTTGCGCTCGGCAATGGCGTTATCTCAACGCCTGGCGCGACGTTGGGCAAGGCATCGAGCAGCACTTGAAGAGGTCGGTAATGCCGAGCCTGGCAAGTTCTATTTACAGGAGGAGAAAAAGCGGAGCGCCGCGAGGGAAATAGATCAAAACCGTAAAGAAATTCTTACAAAGTGGTTCAAAAGGTTTCCACTGACGTGGAAAAAGCCTTGCATATCATCGAGTTGACGTAACTCCTGGAAACAACGGCCACAAAAAAGCCAGCCGAAGGCTGGCTTTTGCACCACAACCGAAGCGATCAGCCGCGCGGCTTACCATGGCCATGACCTGCGGGCTTGTCACCGCTTGGCTTGGCAGGGCGCTTGCGCATCTCGCTGGGACGCTCGGCGACCGCGCTGCCGCGGCTCCCCTTGCGCGCTGGCGCTTCTTCCCGGGCAGGCCGTGCCGGACGCTCGTCCGAGGCCTGCGGGCTGGCCGGGCGCAGAGTCCGAACGCGCTCGCCGCGACCCAGTGGGCGGGTCGATTTACGCTGCATGCGCTCGAGCTTGTCCTTGGCCTTGAGGTTCATCTCCGGCAGCGCAACCGGCTGCAAGCCGACTTCGGCAGAAAGAATGTCGATCTCGCCCTGGCTCATTTCGCGCCAGCGCCCCATCGGCAGGTCGGAGTTGAGGAACACCGGACCGAAGCGCACGCGCTTCAGGCGGCTGACCACCACCCCCTGGGATTCCCACAGGCGACGCACTTCACGGTTGCGTCCTTCCATCACCACGCAGTGATACCAGTGGTTGAAGCCTTCGCCGCCCGGTGCCTTCTGGATGTCGGTGAACTTGGCCGGGCCGTCCTCGAGCATCACACCCGCCTTGAGGCGTTCGATCATCTCGTCGTCGACCTCGCCACGCACACGCACCGCGTACTCGCGGTCCATCTCGTAGGAGGGGTGCATCAGGCGGTTGGCCAGCTCGCCATCGGTGGTGAACAGCAGCAGGCCGGTGGTATTGATGTCCAGCCGGCCGATGTTGATCCAGCGGCCTTCCTTCGGGCGTGGCAGGCGGTCGAACACGGTCGGGCGCCCTTCCGGGTCGTCACGGGTGCAGATCTCGCCATCGGGCTTGTTGTACATGATCACCCGGCGGGTCGCCTCGGCGGCTTCCACGCGTTTGATCAGCTTGCCATCGACGGCAATGGCATCGTGCAGGTCGACGCGCTGGCCCAAAGTGGCCTCGACGCCGTTGACCTTGATACGGCCCTGGCTGATCCAGGCCTCGACATCGCGGCGCGAGCCTACGCCGATGCGCGCGAGCACCTTTTGCAGTTTTTCGCCGGACGGCGGGGTTGGCTGGGTTTCTTGCAGGTCTTTGTCACTCATCTGGGCACCTCCCGGTGTACTAGCAGTGAAAGCGGTTTGGCGAGCGAATGCGCCAAGGGGCGCGAATCATACGTGGTTTGTTGGCGTAGCGCACTGGAGCGTAGAAGTTTTTCGCGGCCAGAACCGGGTTTTCTGCCAGGTGGTCGTGTCGGCATTACCGCCCCGTTCGCGGGCAAACCGGCTCCTACAGGGGGTGCGGCGCACCGTGCAGCAGCGGGCGTGCCCGCGAAAGAGGTTCGGACAAACGCCTCAGGGCTCCAGCTTGCCCTCGACCTGCTCAGCCTGCACGTCCTCGCGCAGGTCCTCGAAATCGGTCTTGAGCCCTTCTTCCATGGCATCCAGTTCCACCAGCAGGCTGCGGAAGCTGGTTTCCTCCTTCGGCGTCACTTCCGTACCCTCGTCCTCCTCCCGCAAGCTGGCATCGGCCAGGGCCTGCAAGTGCGCGGGCACTGGCGCGTCGTCCGGGTCAAGCAAAGGTGCCGGCTCCAGCTCGCGCAGCTCGGCCAGCGGCGGTAGCTCGTCGAGGCTCTTGAGGTTGAAATGGTCGAGGAATGCCCTGGTGGTGGCGAACATCGCCGGCTTGCCAGGCACTTCGCGGTAGCCGACGATGCGGATCCACTCGCGCTCCATCAAGGTCTTGATGATGTTGCTGTTCACCGCCACGCCCCGCACATCCTCGATCTCGCCGCGGGTGATGGGCTGGCGGTAGGCGATCAGCGCCATGGTTTCCAGCAGCGCACGGGAATAGCGCTGCGGCCGCTCTTCCCACAGGCGCCCGACCCAGGGCGCGTAGGTTTCGCGAATCTGCAGGCGATAGCCGCTGGCAACTTCCTTGAGCTCGAAGGCCCGGCCATTGCAGGACTTGGCCAGCACCTCGAGCGCCTTCTTGAACACCGTCGGCGCGGGGCGCTCGGCTTCCTCGAACAGCTCATAGAGACGCTCGAGCGATTGTGGCTTGCCCGAGGCGAGCAGGAAGGCTTCGATCAGCGACGCCAGGTCGCGGGGTTCATTGAGGTTCATGGCGGAAGGCTTGTGCTCTTGCTTCAGTCTGCCCGGGCGCGGACATGGATCGGGGCGAAGGGCTCATTCTGCACCAGTTCGATGAGCGATTCCTTTACCAGTTCAAGAATCGCCATGAAGGTGACCACCACGCCAAGCTTGCCCTCCTCGGCGGCGAACAGCTCGACGAAGGGTACGAAAGCCCCGCCCTTGAGACGTTCCAGCACCTCGCTCATGCGCTCGCGGGTGGACAACGCCTCACGGGTGATCTGGTGGCTCTCGAACAGGTCGTTACGCCGCATCACCTCGGCCATCGAGACCAGAAGTTCCTCCAGGCTGACCTCGGGTAGCAGCCTGCGCACTTTGGCCTGGGGGGCCTCCAGGCGTGGCACCACGACCTCGCGGCCCACCCGTGGCAGCTCGTCGATGCCTTCGGCGGCAGCCTTGAAGCGCTCGTACTCCTGCAAGCGGCGGATCAGCTCGGCGCGTGGGTCGCCCTCTTCTTCCTCGACCTCGCCGGAGCGCGGCAGCAACATGCGCGACTTGATTTCGGCCAGCATCGCGGCCATCACCAGGTACTCGGCAGCCAGCTCCAGGCGCACCGATTTCATCAGTTCGACGTAGCTCATGTACTGACGGGTGATCTCCGCCACAGGGATGTCGAGAATGTCGACGTTCTGCTTGCGGATCAGGTACAGCAACAGGTCCAGCGGGCCTTCGAAGGCTTCGAGGAACACCTCCAGGGCGTCCGGCGGAATGTACAGGTCCACCGGCAGCTCGGTCACGGCCTCGCCGTAGACCAGCGCCAGTTGCAGTTGCTGGGGCGTCTCGAGCAGCTCGGCCGGTGCTTCGGCCACTTCCAACTGACTCACGCGTTGGCCAGGAACGGCGTCGGGTCGCCGCAGCCTTCGCGGATCAGCTCCGGCTCATCGCCCGCCAGGCTGATCACCGTCGAAGCCTTCAGGTCGCCGAAACCGCCGTCGATGATCAGGTCGACATGGTGCTCCAGGCGCTGACGGATCTCGTAGGGGTCGGTCATCGGCTCGTCGTCGCCCGGCAGAATCAGGCTCACACTCATCAGCGGCTCGCCCAGCTCTTCGAGCAGGGCCAGGGCGATTGGGTTGGACGGTACGCGCAGGCCGATGGTACGGCGCTTTTCGTGCAGCAGCAGGCGCGGCACCTCGCGGGTGGCGTTTAGGATGAAGGTGTAGGGGCCGGGAATGTGGGCCTTGAGCAAGCGGAAGGTCGCCGTGTCGATCTTGGCGAACAGGCCCATCTGCGACAGGTCGCAGCACAGCAGGGTGAAATTGTGGTTTTTATCCAACTGACGCAGGCGGCGCACCCGCTCGACCGCACCCTTGTCGCCGATCTGGCAGCCCATCGCATAGGCCGAGTCGGTCGGGTACACCACCACCCCGCCCTTGCGGATGATCTCCACGGCTTGCTTGATCAGGCGCGCCTGCGGGTTTTCCGCATGAATCTGGAAAAATTGGCTCACGTAGTCTTCCTGTTCATACCGCCATAGGCTGTTCATGCTTGAATCGATGCCACAACGGTGGCAGGTCCTCGGGCAATGGCCGATAGGCACCGATCTCGCCCCAGGTGCCGGGGCCGTGGAAGTCACTGCCAGCGCTTGCCAGCAGGCCGAACTCACGGGTAAGGATGGACAGGGTGCCCACCTGTTCGGGCGGCATCATGCCATTGACCACTTCAAGCGCCTGCCCACCTGCCTGAATATAGTCGGCGACCAGCCTTCTGCGCTTGCTGCGTGTCAGTTCGTAGTGCATCGGGTGGGCAAGGCTGACCCATGCATTGGAGTCGCGCAACGTCGCCACAGTTTCCTCCAGGCTCGGCCAATGCAGCTTGACGTCACCCAGCTTGCCGGCGCCCAGCCATTTGCGGAAGGCCTCGCCGCGGTCCCTGACGTGCCCGGCGCGCACCAGGAACTCGGCGAAATGTGGCCGCGCCGGGGCGTTGCCGCTGTCGCCCAGTTCCTGCTGCACTGCCCGCGCGCCTTCCAGGGCGCCGGCCATGCCCTTGCTCGCCAAGCGCTTGGCGATGTCCTCGGCACGTAGCCAGCGCCCGCGATGCAGGGCCTCGATGGCGGCAAGCAGAGGTGGGGCATCCAGCGGGAAATTGTAGCCCAGGACATGAATGGTCGCACCGCCCCAGGTGCATGACAGCTCCACCCCACTGACCCAGCGCATCCCCAGCGCGGCACACGCCTGGCGGGCCTCGGGCAAGCCTTCGAGGGTATCGTGATCGGTCAGCGCCAGGGTCTGCACGCCGTGCTCATGGGCCCTGGCGACCAGTACCGAGGGCGCCAGGGCGCCGTCGGAGGCCGTACTGTGGCAATGCAGGTCAACATTCATGGGAGGAGCGCTTTCGCAGGAATCGATGTTTGTTATTATGCCGCCACATCCCGCTTCTGGCTGCCACCGTGAAACAATTCATCGATTTCATCCCGCTGCTGTTGTTCTTCATCGTCTACAAGCTCGACCCACGCCCCGTCGAAATTGCCGGGCATGGCTTCGAGTTCGGCGGCATCTACAGCGCCACGGCCATGCTGATAATCAGCTCGCTGGTGGTGTATGGCGCGCTGTTCCTGCGCCATCGCCGCCTGGAAAAGGGCCAGTTGCTGACCTTGGTCGCATGCCTGGTGTTCGGCGGCCTGACCCTGGCCTTCCACAGCGAAACCTTCCTCAAGTGGAAGGCGCCGGTGGTCAACTGGCTGTTCGCCCTGGGCTTTGCCGCCAGCCACTTCATCGGCGACCGGGTGCTGGTCAAGCGCATCATGGGCCACGCCCTGACCTTGCCCGATGCCATCTGGACCCGCCTGAACCTGGCCTGGATCGTGTTTTTCCTGGTATGTGGCGCGGCCAACCTGTTCGTCGCCTTCACCTTCCAGGACTTCTGGGTCGATTTCAAAGTGTTCGGCAGCCTGGGCATGACCGTGGTGTTCCTGGTCGCCCAGGGCCTGTACCTGTCGCGCCACCTGCACGACACCGACTCCACCACCCCCGAGACCAAGGACTGACATGCTCTACGCCATCATCGCCAGCGACGTCGAAAACTCCCTGGAAAAACGCCTGGCAGCGCGCCCGGCCCACATCGAGCGCCTGCAGCAGCTCAAGGCCGAAGGCCGCGTGGTGCTGGCCGGCCCGCACCCTGCGATCGACAGCAACGACCCAGGCGCCGCGGGCTTCACCGGTAGCCTGATCGTCGCCGAGTTCGACTCGCTGGCCGCGGCCAAAGCCTGGGCCGATGCCGACCCGTACATCGCGGCTGGCGTGTATGCCAACGTCGTGGTCAAGCCGTTCAAGCAAGTCCTGCCCTGACCCCCGCGCCCCTTCGCAACACTTGATGCGAAGGGGCCAAGCGTGCCCCTCATCAAATCCGACCAACGGCCGACAACCTTCTGAATCGACAAGAATCAGGAGTTCCAATGCGTCAAGGTCCGATGTCCCTGCTGCTTTGCCTGCTGCTGCTCACCCCGCAGGCTTTCGCCGAACAGCCGCTGTCGCTGGAGGCGGGAGCACGTATCACCGAGCTGCAGCAACGCCTGGAAGAAAGCGAGAAACAGCGCAGCGTCCTGACCCAGCAGTTGCAAAATGCCGACAGCGAGCGGGAAAGCGCCCAGCTCACCCGCCTGCGCCAGGAAAACCAGCGCCTGAAGCTTTCGCTCAAGGAAATGCAGGCCAGCGCCCCGCAGCAGCTGTTGAGCGAGCAACAACTGTGGTTCGTGATTGGCTCGGCGGTTGCACTGTTCTGCGTAGTCTGCGGTATCTTAGCCAGCGGTGGACACAGAAGACGCCGGCAATGGTTGAATTGAGTGAAACATGAGCGAGCTGTTACTGATTGATGATGACCAGGAATTGTGCGAGCTGCTGGGCAGTTGGCTGACCCAGGAGGGCTTTTCGGTACGCGCCTGCCACGATGGCGAGAGCGCGCGCCATGCCCTTGACAGCCACGCCCCGGCAGCCGTGGTGCTCGACGTGATGCTGCCCGACGGCAGTGGCCTGGAGCTGCTCAAGCAACTGCGCAGCGACCATGCCGAACTGCCCGTGCTGATGCTCTCGGCTCGCGGCGAGCCACTGGACCGCATCCTCGGCCTGGAGCTGGGTGCCGACGACTACCTCGCCAAGCCCTGCGACCCCCGCGAACTTACCGCCCGCTTGCGCGCGGTGCTGCGCCGCAGCCATCCGGCGGCCACCAGCACCCAGGTCGAGATCGGCGACCTCACCTTCAGCCCGGTGCGCGGGGTGGTCAATATCGACCAGCGCGAAATGACCCTGACCCTTTCCGAAAGCCGCATTCTCGAAGCCCTGCTGCGCCAGCCGGGTGAGCCGCTGGACAAGCAGGAACTGGCCCAGATCGGCTTGGGCCGCAAGCTGACCCTGTACGACCGCAGCCTGGACATGCACGTCAGCAACCTGCGCAAGAAGATCGGCCCGCACCCCGACGGCCGCCCGCGCATTGTCGCGCTGCGTAGCCGGGGCTACTACTACAGTCTGTGAACGCTGCAAGCCCTGTGCTTGCAGTCGGCCTTTACCGAGCCTTTACCCTCCCCTGACCGCCCTTGACCTTGATCTCCCTAGACTGGGCTCATCCGGTAACCACCGGCCCATGAAAGGAGAGATACCATGCGCAAGACCCTTATCGCCCTGATGTTCGCCGCCGCCCTGCCGACCGTGGCCCTGGCCATGCCCGACGGTGGCCCACGCCACGACGGCCCACATCACCGCGGTGGCGCGCCTTACGCCCAGCTGGACCTGACCCGCGACCAGCGCCAGCAGATCGGCAAGCTGATGGGCGAGCAGATGAAGCAGCGTCGCGACATCACCGAACGCTACATGGCCAAGCTGCCAGCAGCCGACCAGAAGGCCATGCAGGATGAGATCAAGGCCGGACACGACAAGACCCAGGGCCAGATCCGCGCACTGCTCAAACCTGAGCAACAGAAGCAGTTCGATGAACTGCAAAAGGAACGCGCCGAGCGCAAGGCCGAGTGGAAGGAGTTCCAGGCCTGGAAAGCTGAAAAAGCCAGCAAGGCCCAGTAAGCTGTCATGCCGATGCCCGGCTCACCCTCTCGGTGGGCCGGGCTTTCGTTATTCAAGGAGGTACTCGTCTTGCGCTCACTGTTCTGGCGGATCCTGGCCAGCTTCTGGCTGGCCATCGCCCTGGTCGCCGGGCTGTCCGTGTTGCTGGGTCACGCACTCAACCAGGACACCTGGATCCTCAGCCGCCACCCAGGCCTCAATACCCTGGCCGACCGCTGGGCCCGGCACTACGAACAGCAAGGCCAGGAGGCTTCGCAAAAATTCCTGGAGCGGCGCAAGCAGCGCTACAGGATCGACGTGCAAGTGCTCGACGACAGTGGCAATGCCGTGGTGCCGGGCACCTTCCCGCGCCGCGCCGCCGCCCTCGAGGCGCGCCAGCACAATGACGAGCGTCGCCTGCCCTGGCGTCGCCTGACCGAGGAGTACACCAGCCCCACCAGCGGTGAAACCTACCTGCTGATCTACCGTATCCCGCGCCCGGAGCTTGCGGCCTGGCACCGTGACAGCCTGCTTTGGCCGCTGAGCGCCATCGGCATCGCGCTAGTGGTACTGACCCTGTTCAGCCTGCTGCTGACCCTGTCCATCACCCGGCCGCTCAGCCGCTTGCGCGGCGCAGTGCACGACCTCGGGCAAACCAGTTACCAGCAGAACAGCCTGGCGCAACTGGCCTCCCGGCGCGACGAGTTCGGTGTGCTGGCCAACGACTTCAACAAGATGGGCGCACGCCTGCAAAGCCTGATCGGCAGCCAGCGCCAGTTGCTGCGGGATGTCTCCCACGAACTGCGCTCGCCGCTCGCTCGCCTGCGGATCGCCCTGGCCCTGGCCGAGCGCGCCGAACCCGAACAGCGTCAGGCGTTGTGGCCGCGCCTGACCCGGGAATGCGACCGGCTGGAAGACCTGATCAGCGAGATTCTCGCCCTGGCGCGGGTCGACGCCGAGCAAGCACACGCCGAGCCTGTGGACCTCAACGCGCTGCTGGGCAGCGTGCGCAAGGACGCCCAGCTCAGCGCGCCGGAGCAGGACATTCGCCTGGAAGCCGAGCCGGGCCTGACCCTGCAGGGCTGGCCGACATTGCTGGAGCGCGCAGTCGACAACCTGCTGCGCAACGCCCTGCGCTTCAGCCCTGCCGGCAAACCGATCGAGATCCACGCCCAGCGCGACGCGGCGCATATCGTGCTGAGCGTGCGCGACCACGGCCCTGGGGTGGCAGCGGAGCACTTGGCGCAGTTGGGTGAGCCGTTCTTCCGCGCCCCGGGGCAGGAAGCGCCTGGGCATGGCCTGGGCCTGGCCATTGCGCGCAAGGCTGGCGAACGTCATGGTGGCAGCCTGGTGCTGGAGAATCACCCGCAGGGCGGCTTCGTGGCTCGGCTGGAGCTGCCGCTGGCCGAAGCACCTGCTTGAAGGTCGATGCACGTGCTCCTACAGGACGCGGTGGCCGCGCGGCTCACGCCCCCCAGGCGCTGACGTACGCTTCGGTCGCCAGCACCGGCGCCTGGCGCGGCTCGCTGATGGGCGTGCCGAGATACAGGTAGCCGATCAACTCTTCGTTCTCGGCCAGGCCCAGCCCCTTGTGCACATGGGCATCGAATGCCATGTCGCCGGTACGCCATACAGCACCCACGCCCTGGGCATGAGCCGCAATGAGAATGCCGTGGGCGGCGCAGCCTGCGGCCAGGCGCTGCTCGGACTTCGGCACCTTGAAGTGATCCTGCAAACGGGCGATGACCACGATCAGCAACGGCGCCCGCAGTGGCATGGCACGGGCCTTGTCCAAGGCGGCCTGGCTGGCATCCCCCTTGGCCTGCACGGCCTCGGCGAACAGCTCGCCGAGCTTCTCGCGCGCCTGGCCCTCGATGGTCAGGAAGCGCCATGGCCGCAGCTGGCCGTGGTCCGGCGCGCGCAACGCGGCCTGGAACAGCGCTTCGCGCTGGGCGGCGTTGGGCGCGGGGTCGGTCAGGCGTGCCACGGAAACACGGTTGAGCAATGCGTCGAGAGCCTCCATCGGCTACCCTCCTGGCAGAAGAAAAGTGGCGCCATTCTCAAGCCGCGCCCGGCAAGCTGCAAGCGACAAGGTGCGCTTATCGCTTGCAGCTTGCCGGGCGCGCT
This sequence comes from Pseudomonas sp. LS_2, assembly GCF_042709235.1. Classification (NCBI taxonomy): domain Bacteria; kingdom Pseudomonadati; phylum Pseudomonadota; class Gammaproteobacteria; order Pseudomonadales; family Pseudomonadaceae; genus Pseudomonas; species Pseudomonas sp. LS_2. Next base: position 43,886 of record NZ_JAVAYC010000010.1, read on the forward strand.
TTAAAATGGCGCCCTTCCATTGCGAGTCAGAGCAGATCACATGGCGTTGCCGACCTTAAGGATCCTGGGTTTCATCATCGGCATCTTCCTGATCACCCTCGCCGTGAGCATGGCCGTGCCCATGGCCACCCTGGTGATCTTCGAGCGCACCGCCGACCTGCCGTCGTTCCTCTGGTCGAGCCTCATCACCTTTCTCGCCGGCCTGGCCATGGTCATCCCCGGTCGCCCCGAGCACGTGCACCTGCGCCCACGGGACATGTACCTGCTGACCGTCAGCAGTTGGGTGATCGTCTGTATTTTCGCCGCGCTGCCTTTCCTGCTGACCCAGCACATCAGCTATACCGATGCCTTCTTCGAGAGCATGTCCGGCATCACCGCCACTGGTGCCACGGTGCTCAGCGGGCTGGACAACATGTCGCCCGGCATCCTCATGTGGCGCTCGATGCTGCACTGGCTGGGCGGCATCGGCTTCATCGGCATGGCGGTGGCAATCCTGCCGTTGCTGCGCATCGGTGGCATGCGCCTGTTCCAGACCGAGTCCTCGGACCGCTCCGAAAAGGTGATGCCGCGCTCGCACATGGTCGCCAAGTTCATCGTGCTGGTGTACGTGGGCATCACCGTGCTGGGCAGCCTGGCCTTCTGGTGGGCGGGCATGGGCCCGTTCGATGCGATCAACCATGCCATGTCGGCCATCTCGACCGGCGGCTTCTCGACCTCCGACCAATCCCTGGCCAAGTGGGACATCCCGGCCGTGCACTGGGTGGCGGTGGTAGTGATGATTCTAGGCAGCCTGCCATTCACCCTGTACGTGGCGACCCTGCGCGGGCATCGGCGGGCCTTGTTCAAGGACCAGCAAGTGCAGGGCCTGCTGATCCTGCTGGTGAGCACCTGGCTGGTGCTGGGCACCTGGTACTGGGCCACCACCAACCTGCACTGGCTCGAGGCCTTGCGCCACGTGGCGCTGAACGTCACTTCGATCGTCACCACCACCGGTTTCGCCCTGGGCGACTACAGCCTGTGGGGCAACTTCTCGCTGATGCTGTTCTTCTACCTCGGTTTCATCGGCGGCTGCTCGGGCTCCACCGCTGGCGGCATCAAGATCTTCCGCTTCCAGGTGGCGTACATCCTGCTCAAGGCCAACCTCAACCAGCTGATCCACCCACGCGCGGTGATCAAGCAGAAATACAACGGTCACCGCCTCGACGAAGAAATCGTACGCTCGATCCTGACCTTCTCGTTCCTGTTCGCCGCGACTATCTGCGTCATCGCCTTGTTGCTGTCGCTGCTGGGCGTCGACTGGATGACTGCATTGACCGGTGCTGCCGGCACGGTTTCCGGGGTTGGCCCGGGCCTGGGCGAGGTGATCGGCCCTGCAGGCAACTACGCGACCCTGCCGGACGCCGCCAAGTGGATTCTCTCCGTCGGCATGCTGCTCGGGCGCCTGGAGATCGTTACGGTGCTGGTGTTGTGCATGCCTGCGTTCTGGCGTCACTGAGCGCCGTGCTTTCGAGCCGGGCGCGGTACTCGCTGGGCGTTGCGTCGAACCAGCGGCGGAATGCCCGGTAGAAATTGCTCGGGTCGGCAAAGCCCAGCAGGTAAGCGGTTTCCAGCAAAGTCATGCCGGGTTGCGCCAGGTACTGCTCGGCCAGTTCCCGGCGGGTATCGTCCAGCAGCGCCTGGAAGCTGGTGCCTTCCTCTTGCAGGCGCCGCTGCAAGGTGCGCTGGGACAGGTGCAGGGCCTGGGCGACCGATTCGCGCTTGGGCTCGCCCTGGGGCAGGATGCGGCATAGCGTCTGACGCACTCGGTGGATGACACGGCTCTCCGAAAAGCGCGCCAGGTATTCTCCTGCGAAGCGATCGTGCAGCAGCGCCATGGCCTCGTTGGCCGTGGGCAGCGGCGCCTCCATGTCGGCGCGTTCGAGCACCAGCGCATCGTGCTGCGCACCGAATACCAAAGGTGCACGGAAGGCGGTCCTGTAGGGCTCGATATCCTTGGGCTGCGGGCCTTGTATCAGCACCCGCCGCGGCTGCAAGGGCCGCCCGCTGAGCCAGCTGCACAAGGCCAGGGCACAGGCCAGCGACGCCTCGGCGCTGTGCCGGGTGGGGGTCAGGTGGTCACCCAGCACGGTAAGGGTCAAGGCATAGCCGTCTTCGCCCAGGCGGAAACTCACGTCAGCGCTTTCGGCAATGATGCGCTGGTAGCGCACCAGGCGCTCGAAGCCTTCGGCCAGGGTGCGGCTGGACATCAGCGCGTACCCCACCACGTGGAACGACGCCGGGCGCACCACCCGCGCCATGTTCAGGCCAATGGATTCGTTGCCCGACAGCTCCACCGCCAGGTGCCAGAGCCGGGTCATGGAGTCTTGGGTGAAGCGTGCATCGGGGTCGTCGAGGGCGGCGAAGTCCAGGCCTAGCTGCCTGAACATGGCCCGGCAATCGAGCCCTTCCAGCTCGAGCGCCTTCACTATCCCTGATGCCCAGCTGGCTGACGTGGTTCTTTCACTCATGACAGGCTTCTTGTGCAGACCGCTCCAGCGGTGAACCCCAAGGATACTCAATTGGCGCTTATTGTCACTGGTAGGCGTTCCCTCTGACTCTAGACTCGAAACAGGCTCCACGCCGTGTATCCTGAACAAAAACACACCTTACGGGAGCACAGCCATGAACAGCACCGTGCAGTTTCGCAGTTTTGCCGAGTTCTACCCGTACTACCTGGGCGAGCACGCCAACCCTACCTGCCGGCGTCTGCACTTCGTCGGCACCGCCCTGGTCATCGCCCTGCTGGCGTACACCATCGCCAGCGGCAAGTGGCTTTTGCTGCTGGCGGTACCGCTCGCCGGGTATGGTTTCGCCTGGGTGGGGCATTTCTTCTTCGAGAGGAACCGGCCAGCCACCTTCACCCACCCCCTCTATAGCCTGATCGGCGATTTCGCGATGTTCCGCGATGTTTTGCTCGGCCGCATCAGTCTGTGAAGGTGCGAGGCGCTTCTTCGTCTACGCCGGTTCGCGCAGTGCCGCCACCCTCGCCTGCGCGCGCGCCTGGGCATCGGCCAGGCGGTACAGCTCGATGCTGCCGTCCCAGTGCTCGATCAACGCCGTGCAGGACTCCACCCAATCGCCGCAATTGAGGTACTCCACCTCGCCCACCTTGCGGATCTCGGCATGGTGGATATGCCCGCACACCACGCCCTGGAAGCCGCGTCGCGTGCATTCGTGGGCAATCGCATCCTCGAAGTCGCTGATGAAGTTCACCGCGCCCTTGACCTTGTGCTTGAGGTACGCCGACAGCGACCAGTAGCCGTAGCCATAGCGAGCACGCCAATGGTTGAGCCAGCGGTTCAGCACCAGGGTGAACTCGTAGGCGCGGTCGCCGAGGAACGCCAGCCAGCGGTGGTAGCGGGTAATCACATCGAACTGGTCGCCGTGTATCACCAGCAGGCGCCTGCCGTCGGCTGTCAGGTGCTCGGCCTCGTCCACCAGCTGGATGTTGCCCAGGATGAGCTTCGAATAGCGGCGCAGGAACTCATCATGGTTGCCGGTGACGTAGATCACCTCGGTGCCGCGCTTGCTCATGGTCAGCAGGCGGCGGATCACATTGGTGTGCGCCTGGGGCCAGTAGATGCCGCCGCGCAGCTTCCAGCCGTCGATGATGTCGCCGACCAGGTACACCCGGTCGGCCTGGTAGCCCTTGAGGAATTGCGACAGGTGCTCGGCCTGGCAATCCCGGGTGCCCAGGTGCACATCGGAAATCCATAGGGTGCGCACGCGTTGCTTGCGTGACGGGCGGGCGAGTTCGGCGTGGGTCATGGGCAGGCTCCGGCGCTGTTTGCTGGAGACTGGCAGTTACACATTACCAATTGGTGGCAAGTTCGTGACGACTGATCTATCGCCTGCAGGTGTACACTGCCGACCTGCCCTTCGCGGATGCGAGGCTGGCGAGCGAACGTGTGAGGCCGGCTTGTGCACTGCTCGGACTATTTTGCAGCTTTACTGATCCTTTCGCGGCCGAGCCCGCGAAAAACCCTGCGCGAAAGGGCCTACAGCCACCACACCAGCCTCAGACGGACCTCCATGAACCACCGCACCGCCCTCGGCGCCCTGCACATCGGCGCGCTGTTCTTCGGCCTTACCGGGGTACTCGGCAAACTCGCCGCCAGCGCCACGCCATCGGTCATCGTCTTCGGCCGGGCGATCTTCGCCGTACTTGCCCTGGGCCTGTTCGCCAGCCTCGCACGCCAGGGCTGGCAGGCACTGCAACGCCAGGACCTGCGCCGCCTGCTGCTCGGCGGCGTGCTGCTGGCCGGGCATTGGGTGAGCTTCTTCATCGCGGTCAAGGTCGGTGGGGTGGCCATTGCCACCTTGGGCTTCGCCAGCTTTCCGGCGTTCACGGTGATCCTCGAGGGCCTGCTGTTCCGCGAACGCATCCGCCGCAACGAAGCCCTGCTGGTGCTGCTGGTCAGCATCGGCCTGGTGCTGGTGACCCCCTCCTTCGACCTGGCCAGCGAGGCCACGGGCGGGCTGCTCTGGGCGCTGTTGTCAGGCCTTTTGTTCTCGTTGCTGTCGCTCACCAACCGCGCAGGCTCCGGACGCGTGGGCGCGGTACAGGCCGCGCTGTGCCAGAACCTGGTGGTTGCCGCCTGCCTGCTCCCCTTCGCCCTGCCAAGCCTGGGCCAGGTGGCGCCTCTGGACTGGCTGTGGGTCGCCCTGCTCGGGGTGTTCTGCACCGGTGTCGCGCACAGCCTGTTCGTCGCCAGCCTGGCGGTGATCAAGGCGCGTACTGCGGCGGTGGTGTTCGGCATGGAGCCGGTCTATGGCATCGCCATGGCCTGGGTGGTGTTCGCCGAGACCCCGACCTTGCGCATGCTCGCCGGCGGTGCGCTGATCATCCTGGCGATCGTGCTCTGCAGCCGCCTCTCCTCCGGACAGGCGCGCAAACCCGTGGCGCAGGGCGCCTGAGTTACCGATCGTTGTGGCCCAGGTCGCGCTGCGGGTCGATCTGGTCGCGCACCCGCTGCTTGAGCACCTTGGCCTCGGGGAAGCCACCGTCGGCCTTGCGCTCCCAGATCTGCACACCGTCGCAGGTGACGCGGAACACCCCGCCGGTACCAGGCTGCAACGACACCCGGCCAAGGTCGTCGGCAAAGGTGCTGAGCAGCTCCTGGGCCAGCCAGGCGGCGCGCAGCAGCCATTGGCACTGGGTGCAATAGTTGATGACTATTTCCGGCTTGGCATTGGCCATGGGCAGACCTCTCTTACGTGATGAGCCGCTTATACTACCGGCCTTTGCCCATCGCTTTGAGACTCACGATGCATCGTCTGCTGTTACTTCTGTTGCTGGCGCTCACTTCGTTCACCGCTGTCGCCACCGAGGCAGTGCGCCCCAAGCTCGGCCTGGTGCTGTCTGGCGGCGCGGCCAGGGGCCTTGCGCATATCGGTGTGCTCAAGGCCCTGGAGGAACAGGGCGTGCGTATCGATGCCATCGCTGGAACCAGCATGGGGGCGGTGGTCGGTGGCTTGTATGCCTCTGGCTACAGCGTTGAGGAGCTGGAAAAGCTCGCCCTGACCCTCGACTGGCAACAGGCGCTATCCGACGCGCCGCCACGCAAGGACGTGCCCTTCCGGCGCAAACAGGACGACCGCGATTTCCTGGTGAAACAGAAACTGAGCTTTCGCGATGACGGCAGCCTTGGACTGCCGTTGGGAGTGATCCAGGGCCAGAACCTCGCGCTGCTGCTGGAGAGCACCCTGGCCCACACCGCCGATACCCGCGACTTCGACAAGCTGCCCATCCCCTTTCGCGCGGTGGCCACCGACATCGCCAGCGGCGAGAAGGTGGTGTTCCGCCGCGGCCACCTGCCCCAGGTGATCCGCGCCAGCATGTCGATCCCGGCGGTGTTCGCCCCGGTCGAGCTGGATGGCCGCTTGCTGGTGGACGGCGGCATGGTCGACAACATTCCTGTGGATGTGGTGCGCGAAATGGGCGTGGACCGTGCGATCGTCGTCGACATCGGCACCCCGCTGCGCAGCCGCAAGGACCTGGCCACGGTGGTGGACGTGCTCAACCAGTCGATCACCCTGATGACCCGACGCAACTCCGAGGAGCAACTGGCCAGCCTGCGCCGCGAGGACATCCTGGTGCAGCCGGCCCTGGCGGCCTTCGGCGTCACCGACTTCGGCCGCGCCCAGGATATGATCGACGCAGGCTATCGCGCCGCCCGCGCCCTTGATGGCCGCCTGGCGCCACTGCGCCAGCCGGGAGGCGACAGCGGCCTGGCGGTCGCCCGCTCACCGACGCAACGCACGCCAGTGATCAGCGCGATAAAGGTGGAGAACGACTCGAAAGTCAGCGACGACGTCATCCGCTACTACATCCGCCAACCGATCGGCGCGCCCCTGGAGCTCGACCGCCTGCAGACCGACATGGGCACGCTGTACGGCCTGGACTACTTCGACCGGGTGCAATACCGCGTAGTGCACAAAGGCGACGACAATACCCTGGTCATCACCGCCCGCGGAAAGCGCGGCGGCACCGACTACCTGCGCCTGGGCCTGAACCTCTCCGACGATTTGCGCGGCGACAGCGCCTTCAACCTGGGCGCCAGCTATCGGGTCAATGGCATCAACCGCCTGGGCGGCGAATGGCTGACACGCGCCCAGATCGGCGACGAACAGCGGCTCTACAGCGAGTTCTACCAGCCCCTCGATGTGGGCTCGCGCTACTTCGTCGCGCCTTACCTGGACCTCGGCTCGCAAAACATCGAAGCCACCCTGGACAACGACCCGATCGCCGAATACCGCCTGGAGCGCTATGGCTTTGGCCTCAACCTGGGCCGGCAGATCGGCACCTATGGCGAGGTACGCCTGGGCGTGGGCAAGGCGTGGGGCGAGGCCGAGGTGCGTATTGGCGAGCAGGACCTGCCCAAGGTCAGCTTCAATGAAGGCTTCTACGAGCTGACGTATTCGTTCGACACCTTGGACAATGTCTACTTCCCCCACAGCGGCGAAGACATCGGCCTGACCCTGCGCAAGTACGATCGTTCGCTGGATTCGGACACCGACTTCCGCCAATGGCAGTTCCACCTGGACAAGGCCCTGAGCAGCGGGCCGAACACCTGGGTACTGGGCGGGCGCTACGGGCGCACCCTGGATGAGACCGAAGTGGTGACCTCGAGCTTCGTGCTGGGGGGCGCGCGCCAGCTTTCGGGCTTCCGTCAGGACTCGCTATCGGGCCAGAACATGAGCCTGCTGCGCATGGTCTACTACCGACGCCTTACGCCTCGGGCCTACATGCCGCTGGACTTCCCGTTGTACCTGGGGGCCTCGCTCGAGCGTGGGCGCACGTGGAACAACGACAATGAGTTCGACAGCGGCTATATCAACGCCGCGAGTATCTTCCTGGGGATGGATACGCCACTGGGGCCATTGAATATCAGCTATGGATTCAACAGCGAAGACCAGAAGGCGGTGTACCTGAACCTGGGAAATACGTTCTGAGGCGCATGAAAAAAGCGGATCGCCAACAACGGCAGATCCGCTTTTTTCGTGGTGGGAGGTGGTGTTCAGGACTTCTCGAGGTTGGCGAGAATCTTCGCATGTACCCGCATGCATACTTCCATGTCGGCTTCGTCGATACCGCTGAACAGCTCGGCGCGCAAGGCGTTGGCGATGGTCTCGATCTGGTCGATCAACGGCTTGGCCGGTGGGCACAGCAGGATCTTCTTGGCGCGGCGGTCTTCAAGCACCGCCTGGCGGCGCACCAACCCCTGGCCTTCCAGGCTGTCGAGCAAGCGCGCCAGGGTCGGCCCTTCGACCCCTACGCTCTGCGCCAACTCGCGCTGGGTGGGCGACGCTTCGAAACGGGCCAGGTGCAACAACACCAGCCAGCGGGCCTGGGACAGGTTGAGCCCGGCCAGGCGGCGGTCCAGTTCAGCACGCCAGCCACGAGACATCTGGGCCAATTGCATGCCGAAGCGGTGTTGATTGTCGGTCAGGGGCATAAGCAACTCGATGGATAGAACCAATTACTAGTCAGATAATCACGCCCCGGACTATCAGGCAAGCTGCGGGCAATCAAGAGCGTTCGATAATCGTCAGAAAGAGTGACAAGGGTCAGAGTTCGAACTCCGCCGCCAACGCCGCACGTACGCAGTACAGCACGCCTTCCGGCACCCGCTGCCCGAACTGCGGCGCGATGACCGACACCGGTGGCAGCTCGCCCTCGCCATCGAGGAACGCATCCTGCACTTCCATCATCAGCTCTTCGGGCAGGTCCAGCGCCTGTTCCAGGCTCAGCTCCTGGCGACCAATGGCTTCGGCCAGCAGGCTGTAGACGTTCTTCTCGCTGCAATCGAGCTGCCCGGCGATCTGCGTCGGTGTCATGCCGGCCCGGGCCAGGCTGACCAGCTCGTGGCGCAGGTCGAGCACCACCTTCGGCGCCGCCTCGGTGCCACCCGCGCCATTGAGCACCTCGAGGAACGCCTGGCCATAGCGCTCCAGCTTGCGCGCCCCGACGCCACTGACCTGGGCCATATCGCTGAGGCTGCCGGGCTGGCTGCGCAGCATTTCCAGCAACGTTGAGTCGGGGAAAATGACGTAGGGCGGCACGCTGTGCTCCTCGGCCAGCTTGCGCCGCAGGGTACGCAGCGCCTCCCACAGCTCCCGCTCCTCGGCACGCACCAGTTGGCTCGCCGGGCTACCGCCACTGCTGCTGGAGGACTTGGCGGTGGTCTGTGGCTTGAGGTCGCGGCGCAGTTGCAAGGTCACCTCACCGCGCAACAAGGGCCGGCAGCTGTCCGACAGGCGCAGGCCGCCATAGCCTTCCAGGTCGATGTCTACCAGGCCGCGCGCCACCAACTGGCGGAACAACGAGCGCCACTCATGCTCACCCAGCGACTTGCCGACGCCGAACACCGAAAGCTTCTCGTGGCCGAAGCTACGTACCTTTTCGTTGTCCTTTCCTACCAGCACATCCACCAGGTGGCCGACGCCATAGCGCTGGCCGGTGCGGAACACCGCCGACAGGGCCTGGCGCGCAGGTTCGGTGGCATCCCAGGTCTGCACCTTGTCGACGCAGTTGTCGCAGTGCCCGCAGGGCTGCTCCAGCACCTCGTCGAAATACGCCAGCAGCGACTGCCGGCGGCAGCGGGTTTCCTCGCACAGTGCCAGCATGGCGTCGAGCTTGTGCTGCTCCACGCGCTTGTGGCGCTCGTCGCCTTCGGAGTTCTGCAGCATCTGCTTGAGCATCACCATGTCCTGCAGGCCGTAGGCCATCCAGGCATCCGAAGGCAGCCCGTCACGGCCGGCGCGGCCGGTTTCCTGATAATAGGCTTCCATCGACTTGGGCAGGTCGAGGTGAGCGACGAAACGTACGTTGGGCTTGTCGATGCCCATGCCGAAGGCGATGGTCGCAACCATGATCAGCCCTTCCTCGTTGAGGAAGCGGTGCTGGTTGGCCGAACGGGTCTCGGCGGCCAGGCCTGCATGGTAAGGCAGTGCCGGAAAGCCCTGTTCGCAGAGGAAGGCCGCAGTTTCGTCGACTTTCTTGCGTGACAGGCAATAGACGATGCCTGCGTTGCCACGCCGCTCGCCGAGGAACGCCATCAACTGCTTGCGCGGCGACTCCTTGGGCACGATGCGGTAGAAGATGTTTGGCCGGTCGAAGCTCGACAGGAAGCGCTCGGCACCTTGCAGGTGCAGGCGCTGGACGATTTCCTCGCGGGTGCGCATGTCGGCGGTGGCGGTCAGGGCAATGCGTGGCACCTGGGGGAACAGCTCGGCCAACTGGCCCAGTTGCAGGTATTCCGGACGGAAGTCGTGGCCCCATTGCGATACGCAGTGAGCCTCGTCGATGGCGAACAGCGCGATGTCGAGGGTGCGCAGGAAGTCCAGCATGCGCGGCTGCACCAGGCGCTCAGGGGCCAGGTAGAGCATCTTCACCTCGCCGCGGCGCAGGCGCCCGGCCAATTCGCGCTGCTGCTCGGCGCTCAGGGTGGAGTTCAACGCAGCGGCGGCCACGCCCAGCTCGTCGAGGGTGGCGACCTGGTCGTCCATCAGCGCGATCAGCGGCGACACCACCACCGTGAGGCCTGGGCGCAACAGCCCGGGCACCTGGAAGCACAGCGACTTGCCCCCCCCGGTGGGCATCAATACCAGCGCATCGCCCCCATTGGCCACGCACTCGATGATCGCCGCCTGGCGTCCCCGGAAGCTGTCGTAGCCAAAAATGTCCTTGAGGACGCGCTGAGCCTGTTCGAGCATGTGCCACTCCAAAATCGCCGTTCCATCCTGGATACAGGCTGGACGATAAATCCGCTGCTCACGCTGCCAATACGTAAGCGGCTTTTGCCGGGCAGGCGAACGACACTGCCGGGGCATGAAAAGTGGCGGAGTATACCCCACTGCCCTGGGCTGCGGCAGGCTGCGGTGACAGACGTTCCCTTTGCCCCGCCAGGGCCGCAAGGTGCTAGAATCCACTATCGTTTATTCCCCCAAGGTAGCCCTGTAATGTCCTTCGCCGAGCAACTGACCCGCCTGCAAGCCTTCCTCGACGCCGACGAGCTGCACGAAGAAGCGCTGGACTACGTCGCCGCCCACGGCTACCTGACCGCGCTGTCGATCAGCGCCGAAGACATTCCCGAGCGCGAATGGATCGACGCGCTGTTCGCCGAAGAGCCCCATTACGCCAGCGAAGCCCAGCGCACCGAGATCGAGGCCACCCTGGTGGCGCTCAAGGCGCACATCGCCCGCCAGCTGGCCAGCGACGAGGAATTCGACCTGCCGTGCGAGCTGGACCTGACCGACGAGCCGGACGACTCCGACCTGCGCGGCTGGTGCATCGGCTTCATGGAGGGGGTATTCCTGCGTGAAGAGGCGTGGTTCGAGAACGCCGAGGAAGAAGTCAGCGAAATGCTGCTGCCGATCATGGTCGGCTCGGGGCTGTTCGACGAGCAGCCAGAATTCGCCGACATCGCCAGCAATGCCAACCTGCAGGACGATATGATCGTGCAGATCCCCGAGGCCCTGAGCGCGCTGTTCCTGCTGCTGCACGCCCCGGACGAAAAACCTGCCCTGCTCAAGCCACGCCACCACTGAGTACCGTGGTGCGCTACCTGCTGCTGGCCGTCGGCTGGCTCAGCGTCGCGCTGGGGGTGCTGGGGATCTTCCTGCCGGTATTGCCCACCACCCCATTCCTGCTCCTCGCCGCGGCGTGCTTCGCCCGAAGCTCGCCGCGTTTTCATGCCTGGCTGGTCAACCACCCAAGGCTCGGGCCCTGGATTCGCGACTACCTCAATGGTGACGGCATTCCGCTCAGGGCCAAGGTCTATGCCATCGGTCTGATGTGGGTAAGCATCAGCGTGTCGTGCTACCTGGTGCCGCTGTTCTGGGCGCGGGTGTTCATGCTGACCAGTGCGGTGCTGGTGACGCTGTATATCCTCAAGCAGAAGACCTTGCAGCGGCCTTGAGCTGACTCGAGGCATGGCACGGGCTGAGCCCGTGCCATCCAGTGATGAACCCCTTACACCGTATCCACCTTCAACGAATGGTCATTGAGCATGCCGTTGATGATGGTCGCGGTGTCCTGCCCCGCCGCAATCAGCCCGCACGCCCCGGCCGTGACCCCATAGTGCTGGGCCAGGTCGATGCCCGCCAGGTCGATGGTCTGGGTAGGCGCGGCACCCGCCACGCTGCTGACCTCGATGGTGGACACCACATTCACCCCGGAACCACTGACCTTGAAGTGCAGATAGTCATCCAGTGAACTGGCACTCGCCGCCTCCCCCTGCAACAGCTGCGACAGATCGAGGCGGTCGCTGCCGGGCTGGAAATCGGTGACCATGTCATGTCCGACATCGCCTTTCTGCCATACGAAGGTGTCGTTACCCGCGCCCCCGGTCATGGTGTCGTTGCCCAAGCCACCGATCAGAGTGTCGTTACCACCGCCCCCTTTGAGAATGTCGTTACCCAGCCCGCCATTGAGGACATTGTCTGCGCCATCGCCGATCAGTGTGTCGTTGTAGTCCGAGCCGATCAGGTTCTCGATACCGGTCAGGGTGTCGACACCTGCGCCAACGGTGTTCTGTGCGCCGACATGGCTCAGGTCGACGCTGACCCCAGCCGTCGCTCCGGCGTAGCTGGCAGTATCGATACCCGCCCCGCCATCGAGCAGGTCGTTGCCTGGCCCACCGATCAACAGGTCGTTCCCCTCGCCACCATACAGCTTGTCGTTGCCCTCCCCGCCCACCAGCACATCGTTGCCATCACCCGCCACCAAGGTGTCGTTGCCGGCGCCTGCCAGCAACACATCGTCGCCCGACGTACCCGTGAGCGTGCTGCCGGCCTGGTAGGTGATATCCACCGCTCCGGTGGCGCTGCCGCCGTGGTTGTCACTGACCGTGTAGGTGCTGTGGTAGACCTCGTTCTGCGCGTTGCTGTAGTCGATGACCATGCTCAGTTGGTAGGTCTCGGCCGCTTTGCTGTTGCCGATGGCGTTCTCGCTGTTGACCACATGGATGCTGTACACCCCATCACGGCTGGCGGTGAAGCTGCCGCCGTCGGCGATCGGCTGGTAGCCGCCGTCGGTGCCTTTCCACTCCAGCATCAGGTTGCCGACCGGGCGGTCGTGGTCCAGGGTCAGGGTCTCACCCTTGCGCAGGGTGACGGTCAGGGTGTCCGCGTCGTTGGCATTGCCATTGCTGATCGAGCCAAGGTAGCCAGCGATCACCAGGGCAGCGGTCATCGAGCCCGACAACGCGGTGAAGTCCCCACGGGCCAGGTCCTTGAACTGGTTCTCTGGCTTGTTGTGGGTGCCTTCGAACTTGAGGGTCTGCGCCTGGGTGCCCGGGGTGAAGCCTGCGCCCTTGTCGGCGAAGCCAGTGTTGAAGGTGATCGGCGCCGCGCTCAGGCGGTCGTGGTCCGGATCGCGGTCGTTGGCCAGCAGGGCCTCGGCCGGCACGGTCAGGCTGGCACCGCTGATATTGGTGGTGATGTGGTCGGCGCCAGCCACCGGCGAACTGTTGGTATTGACCTTCACCACCAGGCTGGCATTGCGGGTATCGCCGTCGTTGTCACTGACGGTGAAACCGAATTTCTCCACCTGTTGGCTGCCATTGTCCTTCGGCGGCGTGTAGGTGAATTCGCCGTTGTCCATGTCCACCAGCAGCGTGCCACCTAGGGCGGTCTTGACCGAAAGGGTGTTGCCAGTGGTGTCGAAGGTGGCCTTGTCCGGGCCGCCAGCCACCGAGTAACCACCTTGCCCGCCGTTGGCTTTCGGGTCGAAGGTGTAGGTGACGCCATCGACCAGCAGCGCCTTGATGAAGCCGCCATCGGCGCCGAAGTGGCCGCCATCCATCAGGCTGCCAGTGATCGGCGCGCCCTGCACGGTGCCCGAAAGCACCGCGTTGAGCTGGCTGAGGTCGGTGACCACCACCGCGTTGGTGTCGGTATGGCTGTTGCCATCGTAGGCCAGCGGGTTGAGGTTGCCCTGGTTGACCCCAGTGCCCAGGCCAATGGCGTAGGACTTGATGCCATTGTTGTCGAGGAAGGTTTCCCAGGCTGCTTCACGGACCGCCGTCATCGAATGGCCGCTGGTAGGCACGCCATCGGAGAAGAAGTAGCTGACGTTCTGCGCCCCGTCGAGCTTGCCACTGGTGTTGAACGCTTCCTGCGCCTTGGTGGCAGCCGCGTCGTAGTAGGTCGAGCCGTCCGCGCTCAAGCCGGCGACGATGGCCTTGGCTTCGACGATCGACACCCATTGCGCGCTCTTGACCGTGGCACCGGTGGCGAAGGTGACGATCTGCACCTTGATGTCGCCCATCTCGTCGTACTTGTCCAGCAGTGCACCGATGGCCTGCTTGGCCAGGTCCAGGCGACTCAGGCCAGGCACGCCGGAGGCATCGTTCATGCTGCCGGACACATCGATCACCAGCAGGATGTTGGAGTCCACCTGGCCCGGGGTGATGCTGCGCTCGGCGCACACGGCTTTGGGCACGTCGTCGACGATATTGATGGCGATGGTGCTGGTGACGCTGTTGCCCAACGCGTCGGTGGCCTTGTAGGTGAAGTATTCGACCAAGGTGTTGGCGCCATCGTTGGCACCGCCCGGCGTTTTCGGCGCCGAGGTGAGGGTGTAGGTGTAGGAGCCATCGGCGTTGACCTGGATCTGCCCGAACTGACCTACAGGGTCGCCCACCAGGCTGTAGGTCAGCGCCCCAGTACCGCCGCTGACGGAACCGACCAGACTGCCGGATGCGGTCTCGGCGGGCGAGCTGGGGTCGCTGCCGACGACCGTGCCCGCTGCAAGGTCATTGCCATCCTTGCTCAGGTCCAGGGCTTTTTCGTACACCTTCACGTCGCTGTCTTCACAAGCGACCAGCTTGCTGTCCTGGACATTGATGGTGATGGTGGTAGTGCTCTCGTCACCATCGGAATCGCGGATGGTGTAGACGAACACATCACTGGCCCCCGCCGGGGCGACGCTGTCGGGGTTGGCGTGATAGGTGGCGTTGCCCTGGGCATCGAGGGTCAGGTAACCATACTGGCCCATCACCTGGGTGCCGAGCTGGCCGTGGGCGGAGGTGGAGGTATCGGAACCTGCACGCACACCCACCACGTACTTGCCGTCAGCCGGTACATCGGCACCGATCACGTCGTTGACCAACACATTACCGCTCACCGAGCCGCCCTCGGTCACGTTGACCTCGTCGCAGTGGGCCTTGGGCACATCGTCGACGATGGTGATGGTGATGGTACTGGTGGTAGTGTTGCCCAGCGAATCCTTCACCTCGTAGGTGAAGGTTTCGGTCATGCTGTTCGGCCCGTCGTTGGCGGGGGTCGACGACTGCGGTGGGGAGGTCAGCGTGTAGGTGTAGGAACCATCGGCATTGAGCTGAATCTGCCCATATTGTCCGCTGGCGGTGCCCACCAAGGTGAAGGTGAGCGCACCGATGCCTCCACTGACAGTGCCTGCCAGCGAACCGCTGGCGGTTTCACCATTCGAGCCTGGCTGGCTGCCGGTGACGGTACCCGGCGCCAGGTCGTTGCCGTCCTGCACCAGGTCCAGCGCTTTCTCATACACCGTCACCCCTGCGCCCGGCGCCACCACCAGCGAGCAGTCGTGGATATCGATGGTGATGGTCGTAGTGCTTTCGTCGCCATCGGCATCGCGGATGGTATAGACGAACACATCGGTGGCCCCTGCCGGCGCCACGCTGTTGGGGTTGGAGTGATAGGTGGCGTTGCCCTGGGCATCGAGGACCAGGTAGCCGTACTGGCCTGACACCTGGGTACCGAGCTGACCACTGGCAGAGGTGGAGGTGTCGGAACCTGCGCGCACGCCCACCACATACTTGCCATCGGCCGGTACGTCGGCGCCGATCACATCGTTGACCAGCACATTGCCACTGACCGTGCCGCCTTCGAAGACGTTGGCGAAGTCACTGTGGGCCTTTGGCACGTCGTCGACGACGGTGATGGTGATGGTGCTGGTGGTCGAGTTGCCAAGCGAATCCTTCACCTGGTAGGTGAAGGATTCGGTCACCGTGTTCGGGCCATCGTTGGCCGGGTTCGGCGACTGTGGCGGCGAGGTCAGGGTGTAGGTGTAGGAGCCATCGGCATTGACCTGAATTTGCCCGTACTGGCCGTTGGCATTGCCCACCAGGCTGTAGGTCAACGCGCCTACGCCACCGCTGGCGGAGCCGACCAGCGACCCCGAGGCGGTTTCAGCGGTCGAGCCTGGCTGGCTGCCGTTGACGGTGCCGGGGGCCAGGTCGTTGCCGTCCTGGATCTTGTCCAGGGCCTTCTCGTACACCGTGACCTCGCTGTCAGGCCCGGCGACCAGCGAGCAGTCCCTTACGTCGATGGTGATGGTGGTGGTGCTTTCGTCGCCATCGGTATCGCGGAGGGTGTAGACGAACACATCGGTGGCACCCGCAGGCGCTACGGCGTTCGGGTTGGCCTGGTACACGGCATTGCCGGCGGCATCGATGGTCAGGGTGCCGTACTGGCCGACGATCGCGGTGTTGAGGTTGCCGATGGCCGAGGTGGAGGTATCGCTGCCTGCCCGTGTGCCCACCACCACATTGCTGGTACCGGCCTGGTCGGCACCGAGCTGGTCGTTGCCCAGCACATTGCCGCTGACGGTACCGCCCTCGACCACGCTGGCCGAGTCGGCCTCGGCCTTGGGCACATCGTCGATGATATTCACGTCCAGGCTGGCCGTCGCGCTGCTGCCATCGGTGTCCTGGGCGATGACCGGGAAACTTTCGGTCAGGCCATTGGTAGCGTTGCCATTGGGATGGGTCTCGTTGTCGAGCAAGGTGTAGCTGTAGCTCACCACGCCGGTTGCCGGGTTATAGCCGGTGATCGTCAGGGTGTTGCCCAGCGCGGTGGTGACCGACTGTGGGAAGCCTGCGACCACACCGCCGCTGACCACGGTAATGCCGCCGACGGTCAGGGTTTGCAGGCCATCCGGCGCGGTGACGGTGAAGGTGCCGTTCTGGGTCAGCGCGGCGCTGTCAGGGGCGCTGCCATCGCCAAGGTTCTTTTCGTAGACAGTCAGCTCGCCGCCGTTCACATCCAGGCCACCGAGCGTGACCGGGTCGTTCAGGTTGGTGATGTTCAGGGTCAGGGTCGCGGTACTGGTATCGCCGTCGGCATCGTTCAGGGTGTAGGTGAAGTTCTCCACCCCATTGCCGCCGCCCTTCAGGCCGATGAAGTCCGGGTCGTCGGTGTTGAGCGTATAGGTGTAGGAGCCGTCGGCGGCCAGCACCAGGGTGCCGTAGGTGCCGACGAAGGTACCGGCCACTACCGGGCCGCTGGGGATGCGGTCGGCGCCCTGCACGTCGTTGGTCAGGACGTTGCCGGTCAGGGCGGTCTGCTGCTCGGTGGCGGTGCTGGCGTTGCTGTCGTCGAGGGCCCTGGGCAGGTCATCGCGGATGATCACGTCCAGCGTACCACTGGCGACGTCACCATCGGTGTCGCTGACCAGCACGGGGAGCTGCTCGCCGAGTTCGTTGGCACCAGCGCCATTAGGATGCTGCTCGGCACCGGTGAGGGTGTAGCTGTAGCTGACCACCCCAGTGGCCGGGTTGTAGCCGATGATGGTCAAGGTGTTGCCAAGCGCCGTGGTGATGGACTGACCGACACCGGTCACCATGCCTGCGGTCACCACGTTGATGCCACCAACGCTGAGGTTGAACACACCATCCGGCGCGACCACGGTGAAACTGCCCTGCTGGGTCAATGCCGTGGAATTGCTGGCCGAGCCCTGGGGCAGGTTGGCTTCGTCGAGGGTCAGCTCGGAGGGGCTCAGGTCCAGGCCTAGCAGGCCGACCGGATTATCTGGCGGCGGCGTGATCGGCGGCAGGCCAACCTGGTCGGGGTTATTGTCGACATCCAGGGTGCCGATGTACTCATTAGCCAGTTCCGGAATGCCATTGAAGCCGGCAGTGGGGAAGCCAACCGTAGGGTCGACCCGCGCCGCCACCTCGCTCAGCATCACGAAGCTGTGGCCACCGCCCAGCGCCCCAGGTGCCCCGGTGCCATTCGGGCCGGCGGCCGGTGCCTCGGCCTCTTCGGTCGGGTCGGCGCCTGCGGCAATGGCCTGCTGCAAGCGCTCGACATCACTCAGTTGCGCATCGCTGGGCGCGGTGTCAGTGGTGCGCACTTCGGGCGCCCGGTTGGCCAGCAGGCCCTCGGTCATCTCCAGGCTGCTGCCGCGCCCCAGGGTGAGTTCGGCACCATTGTGCAAGCGTACCGCGACCGCTCCCGTGGCGCCGGTTTCCAGCTGCTCGCCTGCGAAGAGACGGTCGCCTTCCACGAGCAAGCGACGTTGGCCGTCGTCAGCCACTGCGAATACCTGGCCAACCACCTTGCTGACCACACCGACTAATTTAGCCATGAGCACACGCCTCCCCTGCCGATTAGGCTCTCGCAGTCGTGGACGGGCGGGGAATGCAAGGAACAACGTCGACACGAGCAGTAATGGGAATTGGCCACCATTCGCATGCCAATTTTTTGTCGCCAATTTCTGCCGTTATCGTCCTCTCCTGTGTCCTTAGCTGCAAAAAATCTTGAACTTGATGTGAGGCCCGGAAACCGCTTGCTACAGCCTTGTTACCGAACCACCTGGTAAGAACAATGTCCCGGAATCCTTAGACCGCATAAGTTTTTTTTCGCATAGACATTATGAAAAAATCTTCTTAGCTCGGCCGTTAAATGTTCTTAGCTCTGTTGTTACAAACCTGAAACGGTTTAAACCTCATTTTTCGTCACTTTTTTGACGAATGCAGGACAATTTTCGAGACCAGGGAGATGTACCCCATGCGCGTTCCAACCCCCATTACCCGTGCGATTTTGTTGGCCATGGCCTGTGGGCAGGCCCAGGCGATGTCGATCAACGAGGCCGTCCAGAACGCCGTGGACCATCACCCTGAAATCAGCGAGAGCCGCAACAGCAGGTTGTCCGCCGATGAGGATGTGAAGTTCGCCAGGGGCGGCTACTACCCCACCGTCGACCTGATCGCCGGCTACGGTCGCCAACGCTCGGACAACGTCAATACGCGCGGTTTCAATGCCGACGGTACACGCAGCCACAACAAGGAAACCTTGAACTACACGCAGTCGGAACTGCGCCTGCGACAAATGCTGTTCGACGGTTTCAATACTTCCAACGAAGTAGGTCGCACCCAGGCCGTGGCCACCTCTCGCGCCTATTACACCCAGGCTACCGCCGAGTCCATCGCCCTGCGTGCCATCGAGGTGTACCTGGAAGTGCTGAAGCGCCGCGAGCTGGTGACCCTGGCCCGCAACAACCTGCAGGCGCACCTGCGGGTCAACGACCAGATCGGCCTGCGTAGCGAACGAGGCGTGGGCAGCACTGCCGACCTCGACCAGTCCCGCGCGCGCCGGGCGCTGGCGGAAAACAACATGGACACCGCCGAAGTCGACCTGGCCGATGCCGAGGCAAACTTCTTCAGCGTGGTCGGACGCATGCCCGACGAGCTGGAAACCCCGGTGAGCATCAAGGCCGAAGTGCCCGCCAACCTGCAGGACGCCCGCCAGAGCCTGCTGCAGAACAACCCCTACCTGAAATCGGCCCAGGCCGACATCCAGGCCGCCGAGCAGCAGTATGAAGTGGCCAAGTCGCCGTTCTACCCACGCCTGGACGCAGTGCTTGCCACTGGCGCCAACAACAACCTGGGCGGCGAACGCGGGCACAGCAACAACGACTGGCAGGCCGGCGTCGAGCTCAGCTACAACCTGTTCCGTGGCGGCAGCGACAAGGCACGCCTGCAATCGGACGCGCACAAGATCAACCAGGCCATGGACATCCGCAACAATGCCCTGCGCGAGCTGAACGAGAACCTCAGCCTTGCCTGGAACGCCATGAACAACGCCCGCAAGCAGACCCCGACCGCACGGGAATACGCCGAAACCACGCAGCGGGTACGCGGCGCCTACCAGGACCAGTTCGGCCTGGGCCAACGCACCCTGCTCGACGTGCTCGACAGCGAGAACGAGCTGTACAACGCCAACCGTCGCTACACCGAGGTGCGCTACACCGAGGAATACTCGATGTACCGCGTGCTGGCGACCATGGGCGAGCTGCTGAGCAAGCAACGCATTTCGCTGCCACCGGAGGCCATTGCGAAAACCGAAGTGCGCAACGAAGCCCGGTTGCCCGACATGCGCTGACGCCCACCAGGCACCCCAGGTTCCCGTCCACCGCGACAGGAGTAGGCCATCGTGACCAACCTGCAAAGCGCGTCGCCGCGCCTGGAAGTCGATGATCCGTTGCTCGATGGCCTGCTGATCCTGTGCAAGGTGCACGGCTGCCCCGCCAGCCGTGCCAGCCTGTGCAGCGGCCTGCCCCTGGCCGAGCAGCGCCTGGGCCTGGACCTGCTGCCGCGCGCCGCCGCCCGGGCAGGCTTGCAGGCGCGGGTGCTGCAACGCCCGCTGGCGGATATTTCCACGCTGAACCTGCCGGTGCTGCTGATACTCAACGACGGCCGCAGCGCCGTGCTGCAACGCTGGAGCGACGACGGCCGGGCGCTGATACTGCCGTGCGAGGCCGAAGGCGGCGAGCAGTGGGTCGAGCGCCAGGCACTGGAGCAGGCCTACGGCGGCCAGGCCCTGTTCGCCCGTCCTCGGCACACGCTCGAAGACCTGCGCACGCCCCTGCTGCCACGGGTAGAAGCCTGGTTCCGCGACACCCTGCGTCACTCGCGCAAGCTGTACGGCGATGCCTTGCTGGCGAGCCTGCTGATCAACCTGCTGGGCCTGATGGTGCCGTTGTTCGTCATGCAGACCTACGACCGCGTGGTGCCCAACCAGGCGCTGTCGACCTTGTGGGTGCTGGTGATCGGCCTGTTCATCGGCACTGCCTTCGAGCTGATCCTGCGCATGGTGCGGGCCCACTTGCTGGACCAGGCCGGCAAGAAGACCGACCTGATTCTTTCGGCCACCCTGTTCGAACGCATCACCGGCATGGCCATGAAGGCCCGCCCAGCCAGCGTCGGTGGCTTCGCCCAGAGCATCCATGACTTCCAGGGCCTGCGCGAATTTCTCACCGCAGTGACGCTGACCAGCATCATCGACCTGCCCTTCGTGGCGCTGATGCTGCTGGTGATCGGCCTGCTCGGCGGCTGGCTGGTTGTGATCCCGCTGGTAGCCTTCCCGCTGGCGGTGGGGGTTGCATTGTTCATCCAGCTGCGCCTGCGCGACACCGTGCAGAAAAGCCTGAGCCTGGGCGCGGTGCGCCAGGCGCTGTTGATCGAGACCATTGGCGGACTGGAAACCCTCAAGGCCTGCAACGCCGAGAGCGAACGCCAGTACCAGTGGGAACACACCAACGGCGCCATCGCCCGCCTCGACGCCCACGCCCGCAACCTGTCGGCCCTGGCCAGCAACGGCACGCTGTTCATCCAGCAGTTCTGCGGCATGGCCACCCTCGTCGCCGGGGTCTACGCGATCATCGCCGGCAGCCTCAGCGTGGGGGCCCTGGTAGCCTGCTACATGCTCGGCAGCCGGGTACTGGCTCCGCTCGGGCAGATCGCCGGGTTGATCACCCGCTACCAGCAGGCGCAGTTGACCATGCGCAGTACCGATGCACTGATGTCGCTGCCCCAGGAGCGCCAGAGCCAGCAACAGGGCCTGGAGCACACCGCACTGCATGGCGGGGTGACCATCAGCCACGTCACTTTCCGCTACCCCGCCCAGACCAACGCCGCGCTCAATGACGTCAACCTCACCATCAAGCCGGGCGAGCGCGTCGGCATCATCGGCCGCAGCGGTTCGGGCAAGAGCACCTTGGCGCGCCTGCTGATGGGCTTCCATCACCCGGACGAAGGCCAGGTGCTGCTGGACAACCTCGACCTACGCCAGCTGGATATCGCCGACCTGCGCAACCAACTGGGCTATGTTGCCCACGACCTGCCGCTGCTGGCCGGCAGCCTGCGCGACAACCTCACCCTGGGCGCCCGTCACGTCAGCGACGCGCGCATGCTGGAAATGGCCGAGCTGACCAATGCCAGCGAGTTGGCCCGCCAGCACCCGCAGGGTTTCGACCGGCCCCTGGGCGAGCGCGGCATGCTGCTCTCCGGCGGCCAGCGCCAGGCCGTGCTGCTGGCCAGGGCGCTGCTGCTGGAACCGCCGATCCTGATTCTCGACGAGCCCACCAGCCACATGGACAACAGCAGCGAAGAACAACTGCGCCAGCGCCTGGCGGCCTGGGTACCGGGCAAGACACTGCTGCTGGTCACACACCGCAGCTCGATGCTCAGCCTGGTGGAGCGACTTGTGGTGTTGGACAACGGCAAGATCGTGGCCGACGGGCCGAAGGATGCGGTCATCGATGCACTGCGCAAGGGCCGCATCGGCGCGGCGCTGTAGTTCATCACAAGAACGCAGCGGTCCCTGTGGGAGCGGGTTTACCCGCGAAACAGACACCGCAGTGGATGGCACGGGCTGCGCCCGTGTTCGCGGGTAAACCCGCTCCCACAGGAGGTAGACCATGACCACGAGCCACAGCGTGCGCAGCCGCCTCCCCGGTACCGACAAGCGTGCCGAGCGCGACTACATGCCGGAATTGGCCGGTGCCACCCTGGACGACTCGTCGCGCCTGTCGCGCCTTACCGTGTGGCTGGCCGGGGCGCTGATCCTGGTAGCGCTGGTATGGGCCAACTTCGCGGTGCTGGACGAAGTCACCGTCGGCGAAGGCAAGGCCATTCCTTCGAGCAAGGTGCAGGTGGTGCAGAACCTCGAAGGCGGGATCGTCACCGAGATATTCGTGCGCGAAGGACAGATGGTCGACAAGGGCGCCACGCTGCTGCGCCTGGACGACACCCGCTTCAAGTCGAACAAGGGTGAGAGCGAGGCCGACCGCTATGCCCTGACGGCGCAGGTCGAGCGTCTGTCGGCCGAAGCCGAGGGCCGCCCGTTCGAGCTTTCCCAGGAAGTGCGCGCCAAGGCGCCGCAGGTGGCCGAGGATGAAATCGCCCTGTACGGCTCGCGCCAGCGGCGTCTGGCCAGCGAGAAGCAGACACTCAACGAGCAACTGCGGCAGAAGACCCAGGAGCTCGCCGAGTTCCGCTCCAAGGTCGAACAATACCGTTCGGCACTGGCTCTGCTGCAACAGGAACTGAACATGTCCTCGCCGCTGGTGGGCACCGGAGCCATTTCGCCGGTGGAAATCCTGCGCCTCAAACAACGTACCGTCGAAGCCCGCGGCCAGCTCAACGCCACCAGCCTGGCCATTCCCCGCGCCGAGGCGGCGGTGGCGGAAATCCGCAGCAAGATCCAGGAGTCCGAGGCCAGCTTCCGCTCGGATGCGGCCAAGGAGCTCAACGACAAGCGCACGGAGCTGTCGAAGATCACCGCCACCAGCATCGCCATCGACGACCGGGTCAACCGCACCACGGTCGTGTCGCCGGTGCACGGCATCATCAAGTTGCTCAAGATCAACACCATCGGCGGCGTGGTGCAGCCGGGCAGCGACCTGGTGGAGATCGTGCCGATCGAGGACAACCTGCTGATCGAGGCCAAGGTGCGCCCGCAGGACGTGGCATTCCTGCACCCGGGGCAGGTGGCGATGGTCAAGTTCAGCGCCTACGACTACACCATCTATGGCGGGCTCAAGGCCAAGCTGGAGCTGATCGGCGCCGACACCGTCACCGACGACAAGGGCAACGCGTTCTATCTGATCCAGGTGCGCACCGAGAAGAACCACCTGGGCGGAGATAACAAGCCACTGCTGATCATTCCAGGGATGACCGCCACGGTGGATATCATCACCGGGCAGAAGAGTGTGCTGGATTACCTGTTGAAGCCGGTGCTCAAGGCGCGGACCGAAGCGATGCGCGAGCGATGATGGAAGAATACCGCGCTGCATGGCCAGGGCTTCGCCCTGGTTCGCGGGTGAACCCGCTCCCACAGGTTCCGCGCCACTCTTAAACTCGGCTTAGATCCTGTAGGAGCGGGTTTACCCGCGAAGAGGCCCGCACTGACACCTTTAATCCCGCCCAGTGTGATTACGCTCGAACGTCTCCACGCCCATGGCCCTTATCTGCCCCTCGATCAACGCCTCGAACGGCCGCAACAGCGCATCGAACCGCCCCGCCCCCTCCAGCACGTTCAACGCCTGCACCACCGCCTCCAGCGTCGACAGCGCCCCCGCCTGCGGCGCCTTGCGCAACCGATAGCGCGACGGCGCCACCTGCCCCAGGGTCATCCGGGGCAACGCCTCCAGCAGCGGGTTGAGGTACAGCAACTTGCGCGCCTTGCGCCAGGTGCCGTCGGGCACGATCAATAGCAGCGGCAGCTCGTCCCCGCTGCCGTAGGCCGCCAACGCCTGGGCCTGCTCGCCGGGGAACAGCAAGGCCACGCGATACCCAGGCGTTTGCAGCAGCGCGGGCAACTCAGCGAACACCTCGCCCACGCGCAACTCGGCATTGACCAGCCCCAAGGCAGCCAAACGAGCAGTGTTCAAGGCGTGGGAAGATTCACTCGGATGTTGCAGCAGCACCACACGGGTACGGCTGTCGAGGCGGGGAATCAGCGCGCAAAGGCAGTGGTCCAGCGGACGCTGGCAGCGCTCGCAGCGGGGTCTGGGCATCGGTATCTCCTTACCGCGCGCAGTGTGCCACAGCCTTGCGAAAAAGCCCCACGTCCTTGTGGGAAAAGACGACGTCAACGGTTGAAGCGTTCGGCCAGGCTGTGCAGGTACTCGGCCATGCGCTCCAGGTCCTGGCTGATCTCGGCGCCCTGCTGGGCCTGCCCGGCACTCTGGTCGCAGAGCTGGGCGATGCGCACGATCTGCTGGTTGATGTCCTCGGCCACATGGCTCTGCTGCTCGGAGGCCGTGGCCATCTGCTGGCTCATGCCGGTGATGCGGCTCACCGCCTGGACGATGCCACACAGCGCCGACTGTACCGCCTCGACGCTGTGCACGCTGTCGCGGGAGATCTGCTCGCCCCGACTGGCGCTGCTGACCGCCCGTTCGGCGCCCGCGCGCAGGGAGGCGATGATCTGGTGGATTTCCTCGGTGGAGGAGCGGGTGCGCTGGGCCAGCGAACGCACCTCGTCTGCCACCACCGCGAACCCCCGGCCCTGCTCACCCGCCCGCGCTGCCTCGATGGCGGCGTTGAGTGCCAGCAGGTTGGTCTGCTCGGCAATCGAGGTGATCACATCCACCACGCTGCCGATCGACTGGGTCTGCTCGGCCAGGGCATTCACCGCCTGGCCGATATCCCCCACCGCCTCGCTCATGCTGCCCATGGCCTTGAGGCTCTGCTCGGCCAGTTCACTGCCCTGCTGCGCCAGCTGGTCGCAGTCGCTGGCGGCGTGGGCGGTGCTCTGCACGTTATGGGTGACCTGCTGGATGGTCGCGGCCATCTGCGCGATGGCGGTGGCCGACTGGTCGGTTTCGCTGCGCTGGCGGTCGAGCATCTGCGCCTGGGCGTCGGACAGCTCGGCGGACTGCGCGGCCCGCGACTTGACCCCGACACCGGCATCCACCAGGCGGGTCAGGGCCGTTTGCAAACGTGCCTCTTCGCTGACGATGGCCAGATCCAGTTGCCCACGCAGCCCAGGGTTGTCGCTGTAGGTCAGGGCCACCAGCGGGCTGGTGAAGGCCTTCGGGTGCTGCGCCAGGGTGCGGCGAATGGCGCTGTTCTGCCGTTGCTCGATCAGGAACCAGGCACCCAGCAGGCTGGCCATCAACACCGCCAGCGCGGCATAGGCCGGCAGCCACAGGTAACCGGTGGCCGACAGCAGCCCGGCCACGACCAGTGGCCAGCCTTCACCCAAGTGATGCAGCGCGCGCGCCGCCCAGGGCACAGGTCGACGCCCCTCGCGCAACCGCGCGTAAAGTGCCTCGGCGCGGCGAATCTGCTCGCGGCTGGGCACCGAACGTACCGACTCGTAGCCACTGATGCGGCCGTTTTCGTAGACCGCCGTGACGTAGGCGCTGACCCAGTAGAAATCGCCGTTCTTCGCACGGTTCTTGACCACGCCCATCCACGGCTTGCCTTGTTTGAGGGTGTCCCACATATGGCCGAACACCGACGGCGGCATGTCAGGGTGGCGCACCAGGTTGTGCGGCTGCCCCACCAGCTCGTCGTAGGTGAAACCGCTGATCGCCACGAAGGCGTCATTGCAGTAGGTGATGCGGCTGTTGAGGTCGGTGGTGGAAATGAGTCGCTGCTCGCTGGGGAAGGTTCTTTCATGCTCAGTGACGGGCAAGTTCATGCGCATCGTGGCGATCCTTGCTTGATTAGAGGGGGAAATTCCAACAAAGCAAGTAAAGGTTTAGCAGAGCTTTTTCAGGCCGGTGATAAGGATTTTGTCGGAAGTTCCCCATCTGACGGAATGTATCCAAAGGGCATATCCACGCATTTGAATACCAACAGCGGCTGTAACCTTTCACCCGACGTTCAGTTGCGACTTGAGCAGGTCGCGGAAGGTCTGGATCAGCGGCTCCCGACTGCGCCCGCGGCGGATGATCAGCGAGAACGGCGCCTGGTAGCCAAAGGTGGAAGGCGACAGCACGCGCAGGTCGCCCTTGTCGACCCAGGCCTGGGCGTAGTGCTCAGGCAGGTAGCCGATGTAGGCACCGGAAAGAATCAGGATCAGTTGCGCCTCCATGCTCTCCACTGTCGCCGCGCTGTGCTTGAAGCCATGGCGCGCCAGCTCCGCCTGGCTCCAGTAGCCTCGACCGACCATGCGCTGCTGGGTAATCACCTGGGCGGGAATACGTCGCTCGCTGAACAGCGAATGGCGGCTGCTGCAGTACAGCCAGTGTTGCTCGCGGTACAAAGGCTGGTAGACCAGCCCGCTCATGCGTGAGGAGAACGCGCCGATGGCCAGGTCCAGGCGGTTGTCCTGCACACCCAGCTGCAACTCGTAGGGGCTGGACACCGACAGGTGCAGGTGCACGCCCGGGTGCTCCTGGCTGTAGGCACCGATAGCTTCGGCCAATGGCAAGGCACGGTCGCCGACCGTAGAGTCGATCACTCCCAGGTTCAGCGTGCCCCGCAGTTCACCCTTGAGTGCGGCGGCATATTGCTCGAAACCATCGAGCTCGCCGAGCAGGCGCAAGGTCTCCTGGTGGAACAGCTCCCCCTTGCTGGTCAGGCTGAAACCGCCACGCCCCCGGTGGCACAGCACCAGGCCCAGGGCGCTCTCCAGCTGGCTCATGTAGGTGCTGATGGCCGAAGTGGACAGGTTCAGCTCGCGCTGGGCATTGGCGAAACCCTGGTGACGCACCACGCTGACGAAGATGCGCAGCAGTTTCAGGTCGGGCATGGAGGACGCCATGGTGCAAGGGTTCCGCAGGCTGGAAATGCGCAGAGTCTACCTCGCTCGCAGGCCTTTAGTTCAGAAATTCCTGAAGTAAGTATTTGCCGGTAGCGATTCTTCCCGACCACCACCTTGCGCAGACTGCGGCGAAATGTCCCTGCTCCACGGCAATAGCGCCGCGGCAGAGGTACTGACAAACAGAACAATCGATCGACTGATGAGGCCCACCGTGGACAAGATTCTCCACCAACCACTGGGCGGCAACGAAATGCCGCGCTTCGGCGGCATCGCCACCATGCTCCGTCTGCCCCACCTGCAAAGCGCCGAAGGCCTGGACGCCGCCTTCATCGGCGTGCCGCTGGACATCGGCACCTCGCTGCGCTCCGGCACCCGCTTCGGCCCGCGACAGATCCGCGCCGAATCGGTGATGATCCGCCCGTACAACATGGCCACCGGCGCCGCTCCGTTCGACTCGCTGTCGGTGGCCGACATCGGTGACGTGGCGATCAACACCTTCAACCTGCTCGACGCCGTGCGCATCATCGAAGAGGCCTACGACGAGATCGTCGAGCACAATGTCATCCCCATGACCCTGGGGGGCGACCACACCATCACCCTGCCGATCCTGCGGGCCTTGCACAAGAAGCATGGCAAGATCGGCCTGGTGCACATCGACGCCCACGCCGACGTCAACGACCACATGTTCGGCGAGAAGATCGCCCACGGCACCACTTTCCGCCGCGCCGTGGAAGAAGGCCTGCTCGATTGCGAGCGCGTGGTGCAGATCGGCCTGCGCGCCCAGGGCTACACCGCCGACGACTTCAACTGGAGCCGCCGTCAGGGCTTTCGCGTGGTGCAGGCCGAAGAGTGCTGGCACCAGTCGCTGGCGCCACTGATGGCCGAGGTGCGGGAAAAGGTCGGCGGCGGGCCGGTGTACCTGTCCTTCGACATCGACGGCATCGACCCCGCTTGGGCACCGGGCACCGGCACCCCGGAAATCGGCGGCCTGACCACCATCCAGGCCATGGAGATCATCCGCGGTTGCCAGGGCCTGGACCTGATCGGCTGCGACCTGGTCGAAGTCTCGCCCCCCTACGACACCACCGGCAACACCTCGTTGCTGGGCGCCAACCTGTTGTTCGAGATGCTCTGCGTACTCCCAGGCGTGGTGCGCCGCTAGGCCGAACGAAACACCGCTGTGCAGGCACATTGCAAGCCTTGAGAAAGACCCCGGGCAGGAGCCGTCAGGGAGGGCCATTGAGGCCCACCAACACAACACGAAGACCGTTGGGCGCGGTGAGCCCGCCCGAGCGGTCGATCTCGCCATAATAAAGATAATCGGAGACACCCATGGCCTTGGACATCATCGTTGTAGTGCTTTATGCCGCCGCCATGCTCGGGCTTGGCTACTACGGCATGCGACGCGCGAAAACCCACGAAGACTACCTGGTAGCCGGGCGCAACCTCGGCCCGACCCTGTACATGGGCACCATGGCCACCACCGTGCTGGGCGGTGCCTCCACCGTCGGTACCGTGCGCCTGGGCTACGTGCACGGCATTTCCGGCTTCTGGCTCTGCGCCGCGCTGGGCCTGGGCATCATCGCCCTGAACCTGTTCCTCGCCAAACCCTTGCTGCGCCTGCGCATCTTCACCGTGACCCAGGTGCTGGAGCGGCGCTACAACCCCATGGCGCGCCAGGCCAGCGCGGTGATCATGCTGGCCTACGCGCTGATGATCGGCGTGGTCTCCACCTTGGCCATGGGCACCGTACTGCAAGTGTTGCTGGACGTGCCGTTCTGGATGGCGCTGCTGTTCGGCGGCGGCGTGGTGGTGGCTTATTCGACCATCGGCGGCATGTGGTCGCTGACCCTGACCGACATCGTGCAGTTCGTCATCAAGACCGTGGGGCTGATGTTCATCCTGCTGCCGGTGTGCGTATACAAGGCCGGCGGCTGGGACACCCTGGTGGCCAAGCTGCCGGCGGCCAGCTTCCAGCTGACCACCATCGGCTGGGACACCATCGTCACCTACTTCCTGATCTACTTCTTCGGCATCCTGATCGGACAAGACATCTGGCAGCGCGTGTTCACCGCCCGCGACGAGAAGGTCTGCCAGCGTGCCGGTACCGCCGCCGGTATCTACTGCGTGCTGTACGGCCTGGCCTGCGCGATGATCGGCATGGCCGCCCATGTGCTGATGCCGGACCTGGCCAACCCGAACAACGCTTTCGCCGAGATGATCAAGACCACGCTGCCCGACGGCATCCGCGGCCTGCTGATGGCGGCGGCACTGGCGGCGATGATGTCCACCGCGAGCGCCGGCCTGCTGGCAGCCTCCACCACCCTGACCGAAGACCTGCTGCCCAAGCTGCGCGGCGGCAAGCAGTCGAGCCTTGGCGTGAACCGTCTGTTCACCCTGCTCACCGGCCTGGCGGTGCTGGCCATCGCCCTGGCAGTGAACGACGTGATCGCGGCCCTGACCCTGGCCTATAACTTGCTGGTCGGCGGCATGCTGATCCCGCTGATCGGTGCGATCTTCTGGAAACGTGCGACGACCGCTGGGGCCATCGCCAGCATGTCGCTGGGCTTCATTACTGCGCTGTTCTTCATGTTCAAGGACGGCATGGAGGCCAACTCGCCGATCTACTACAGCCTGGCGGTGGGCCTGGTGAGCTTCGTGCTGGTCAGCCTGCTGTCGCGCAAGCCGGTGGCGGCGGTGAACCTGGCCTGAGGCCATTCAATGCCACCCCGCGCTGATTGACTCATTGATTTAGCAGGGCTGTGTGGGAGCGGGTTTACCCGCGAAGAATCCAACACGGTGTATGGCCGGGGCTATGCCCCGGTTCGCGGGTAAACCCGCTCCTACAGGGGCTCCACCTGCCTCAGAACGGGGTGCAATAAAAAGGCCGCTGCATCGGCAAGATGCAGCGGCCTTTCTCATGGCTTTCAGCGGCGACGCGGCTGGCGTTTGCGCTGTTCTTCGTCAGTCGGTATCGGCACCGGCTGCAATGGTGGCGGGAGCAAGCCCAGGGCGACGGCAAGGTCGTGGAGCCAGTTGTACATGCGCTTGTTCATAGTGCCCCCTTTACGGGTCAGCCTCACGGCAAATCCAATTCTTGCGATGCTTCATACAGATCATAGTCCGATGTTCTGTATTGCGCATGCCTCTACTCCTACAGATAAGGCCGAGTTTGACGCGGATCAAGCGGAAAGCGCAGGTGCCGACGGCCGGTCAACTGTTTCTGTTTGTTGCACATCGATCCACGCCTGCAAATTTGCTCCGCACATGCCCTGGCGCCACATCAGCCAGGTGACCGCCTGGTCGAACGGCGCCTGCAACCGGTGGGCAGTGACTTGATCACGCCCCGGCAGGCTATCGAGCATCGAGCGCGCCATCATTGCCACCCCGGCGCCGGCAATCACACAGGCCAGCATGCTCTGGTAGGACTCGATCTCCAGCACCCGCCCCATGGGCGTATGGGCATGGGCGTACCAAGCCTCCAGGCGCATGCGGTACGAGCAACCCTGCCGAAAGGTGAATACCGCCTTGCCCGCCACGTCCCGCGCACTGTGCACGACCGGGTGCTCGGGGCTGGTGAGCATGACCAGCTCCTCGACGCACAGCGGGATGCCATCCAACCCGGCCAGGCGCGGAGGACCGTCCAGCAGGGCGGCGTCCAGGCGATGGTTGAGCAACCCCTCGAGCAATTCGTTGCTGGGCGCCGCCTGCACTTGCAGGTTCACCGCCGGATAGGCCTGGTGGTAGCGCGCCAACAGCTTCGGCAAATGAATCGCCGCCGTGCTGTACATCGTGCCCAGCACGAAATCACCTGCAGGCTCACCGCCCTGTACAGCGGCGATCGCCTCGTCGCGCAAGGTCGACAAGCGGTTGGCGTAATCCAGCAGCACTTTGCCAGCAGGTGACAGCTGCAAGCGCTGGCGCTCGCGCAGAAACAACTCCACGCCCAATTGCTCTTCCAGCTGGCGCAGGCGGGTGGACAGGTTCGACGGCACACGATGCAAGCGCTCGGCGGCGCGCGTCACCGAACCCTCTTCGGCCACGGCCTGGAAAATACGCAGCTGGCTGAACTCCATGACATTCTCCAAAACAGAATAACTTCATCATCATTATTCAATTTTATTGAAAGTCAATACGCCCTAACCTGCCATCCATCGCTTATCACCGCGCAGGAGTTTTCTTCATGTCGCCCGTCCTACAACTGCTGGCCAGCGCCGTGGCCCTGATGATGGCCATGGGCATTGGCCGCTTTGCCCTCACTCCACAACTGCCTGGCCTGATCAGCGAAGGCCAGTTCGACCTCACCGCCGCTGGCCTGGTGGCCGCCGCCAACTACCTGGGCTACCTGCTCGGCGCGATCGATGCCATGTTCGCCCGCCAACCCCGGCAGGTCCGCCTGCGCCTGCATCTTGGCCTGTGGCTGTGCGTGCTGCTGACCCTGGCCTCATGGCTCGCCCACGGTTTCTGGAGCCACCTGATGCTGCGCTTGGGCACCGGCGTGGCCAGTGCCTGGGTGCTGGTGATGCTGACCAGCCTCAGCCAGCACGTCGCGGCCACCCATGGCCGGGCACGCCTTGGCGCGCTGGTGTTCGCCGGGCCTGGCGTGGGGATCGCGGTCACAGGTGTCTTGGCGTTGGTGGCGCACCTGCTGGGCCTCGGCTCGGCAGCACTGTGGTTGATCTATGCGGCGACCGCGCTGGCGATGCTGCTGGCTGTGCTGCCATGGCTGCCACGCGCCCAAGGCGTGCCGAACGCTCCAATGCGAGGCGTCGAGGGCCGGCCTCGTCGTACCGGCATCGGGCGGCTGGGTCTGGTGTACATGCTTTACGGCATTGGCTACATCCTGCCCGCGACCTTCCTGTCGCAGATGGCCAACCACCAGTTCCAGGGACAATGGCAGGCCGACCTGTTCTGGCCGGCGTTCGGCATGGCGGCGGCGCTGGGCGTGTTGCTGGTGAGCCTACGCAAGCCGGGACACACCTCGACCTGGTTGACCGCCACGTTGTGGCTGCAAGGCCTGGGCGTACTTGCCTGCCTGATGGGTGGCGGGTTGGGCCTGACGCTGGGTGTGTTGTTGTGTGGCGCGCCATTCCTGGCCTGCATGCAGCTGGTGATGCAACGTTCGCGGGAGCTGGCGCCCCATGCCGCGCAACGCAATGCCGGGCTGCTGACCGCCTGCTTCGCCATTGGTCAACTGAGCGGGCCATTGCTGGCAACGCTGAGCAACCACTTCGCAGGAGGGTTGCAGCCAGCGCTGGTGCTGGCCGCTTCGGGACTGGGTATCGCGGGGGTCCTGGTGCTGACCAGCGCCCGCGTTTATCGAGATGCAGGCACGCTGGCGCAGTGCATCAGCCGATAACCCGTCGCAATTGCCGACGTACCCAGGGCTCGGCGCTGACCATCACCACGCCTAGCAGCACCATCAGCGCCCCCAGCACGAAGTTCAGGCTCAGCGGCTCGTCCAGCAGCAGTACGCCGAAGGTCACCCCGAACAGCGGGGTGATGAACGAGAAAACCGCCAGGTTCGAAGCCAGGTACTTGCGCAGCAACCAGAACCAGGTCAGGTAACTGAAGAATGACACCACCAGCCCTTGGAACAGCACGCTGCCGATGGCCAGCGGTGTCACTACCACGGCGCCGATCTGCCCGCTGAGCAACGCCATCAGCAGCAGCCCGACGAAACCGACCGCCAGTTGGTAGAACAGCGTCAATGTCGCAGGGGCCTCGGACAAGCGCGATGCGCGCACCACCACCGTGGTCGCCCCCCAGGCCAACCCGGCGAGCACGCCCAACGCATCACCCCACAGCATGGAAGCATCGAGGGCATCGAACGACATGCCACCGGCGAATGCCGTGGCAATACCCCCGAACGCCAGCAGGATCCCCAACCACTGCAATGGCCGCAGCCGCTCGTTGGGCAGCAAAAGGTGCAGGCCTAGCGCGGTGAATACCGGAGCGGTGTAGAGAAACACCGACATATGTGCAGCAGAGGTCAGCTTCAAGCCTTCGGCGATGAACAGGAACTCCAGGCCGAACAACCCACCGGCCAGCAACCCGGCACGCCAAGTGCTGCCGACCTGCCCCCAGCCTCCGCGCCAGCAGATCATCAGGCCCACCAGCGCAGCGGCGATACCAGAGCGCAGCGCAGCCTGCATTACCGGCGCGATATCGGCAGCGGCCCATTTGATCAGTACCTGCTGGCAACCCCAGATCAGGCAAAGCCCGAGCATGACCTGCAGGGCGAAGGCATCGGGGTGTTTGCGGGCCGCGCTCATGGGCGGCCCCCACAGTTCAGGGTTGGCATCGGCAACGCTCGGCAGTGGCGAAAGGACTGCCGATTATCGGGTGTGCCGCCCGCTGATGACCAGCCTCGAACGCGTGGTCAGGCTATCTGCGCCTTGGCCGACACCCGCTCGAAGGTGCTTTCGTCCAGCGCATCTTCCTGATCGTCCAAAACCTGGCGTGGGTGCTCGAAGCCGGGGATGCTGCTATCGATCAGGCTGAGCAGGCGCGAACCGCGCTCGGTGAGCACGAAATTCTCGCCGTTGCCCCCCTCCTCTGGCGGTCGCATGTCGATGAAACCCCGCTCGAACAAGAGTTTTTCATACTCACAAGCGCGAGTCTTCAGGTGGTCGATATCGCCCACCGCCTCGCCTTTGGCAGCCACCGCCGCGGCGTGCTGTTCGGCATAGGGGCGAGGGGTGAAGCTGTGACCGGCGCCATTCTGCACCTCGTGCAGCAAGCGTTCGATCAGGTCCCAGTCGTAGGTGCTCATGGTGGTGGCCTCTTGCTGTGGACAGGGGTACACAGTTTCGGACTCACTGGGCCTGGGCAACGTTCAAACAGAATCAGCGTTGGCGTTGCTGTGCCTGCATGTATTGGCGCAGCAATTGGTTGATGCGCGTCTGGTAACCGCTGCCCTGCTCCTTGAACCAGGCCAGCACATCGGCGTCCAGGCGAATCGTCACGGCTTTCTTGGCCGGGACCTGCAACTGGGCCTGTTGGAAGAATGCATCGTCCAGCTCGGGAATATCCGAGGTGTCGATGTCGTGGTCCTGCTGCCGGGCCAGGCGGCTCCAGTCAGTTCTGGATGGTTCGGTCATAACGTATGGCCTCCTTTCTGGTGGCTTTTCGGGCAGAAATGATGCGAATCACATCACCACGCCGCTCGGTATATACAACCACGCCAACCAGCCCTCTCAGCCATCCGAGGCTGACCCAGCGGGCCTCGTCGTAGTCATGTCGGTCATCGCACACGCTCAACATCGGATGCAGGAACATTTCTGGCACGTCGTTGAAATCGATACCGTGCTTGCGGATGTTGAGCAGGTTCTTGCGCTCATCCCATTCAAACTGCATGGGACTGCACGTATTTACTTTTGTACATACACGATACGCCCTCCTGGCAACGAAGGCTAGAAGAGACATGAGGCACCCTTCAACGGAGCAAACGGCCGAAAGTGGCGATAAGGAAAAGCCCCACACAGGATGGGGACCACAGCTACAAGTACTCCCTAGTTCACTTGAACTTTCCCACTGCGTGAGTGCTCAACCCTTCAACCCTGTTGCAGAGGCTGTCGCCATGAAGATCGTGCACCGCATCACGCTGGTCACTACCCTGCTCTTCACCGTCCCCACCTGGGCCTGCACCCCGGAAGAAGCCACGCAAAAACGTGAAGAGCTGGCCAAGCTGGTCACTCAGCTGACCGAGCAGGACCCTCGCAAGGCCAAGGAAATCAACGATGAACTGCAAGGCATGGATCTGGGCACGGCGAGCAAGGACCTGCCGGACAAGTGCCAACTGATCGACAAGCGCATCGCGGAATTGAAAACAGCAGAAAAGAAAGCCGAGTGATCAAAGCCTCATCGCGGCATTGCACCGCGATGAGGCTGTAAAAGCCGTTACTCGGCAGCCGGGGTACGTTTCTTCAGCGGCGCCATGCCGTCGGCGCTGGCCAGCGGCTTGGCTTTAGGCTTGCCTGCCGGCTTGCGCTTGGCTGTGGCCTTCTTGTCGCCACCGCCCTTTTTCTCGACCTTTTTCTTCTTGCTACCGGCAGCCTTGCCCGAGGCCTTGACCTTCTTCGGCCCGCTGTATGTACCCTTGACCTCCTTGATGACCCGGCGCTCGAACTGCTGCTTGAGGTAGCGTTCGATGCTCGACATCAGGTTCCAGTCGTTGTGGGTGATCAGCGAGATGGCCAGGCCTTCGCCCCCGGCACGGCCAGTGCGGCCCACGCGGTGCACGTATTCGTCGCCACTGCGCGGCATGTCGAAGTTGATCACCAGGTCCAGGCCGTCGATGTCCAGGCCACGGGCCGCCACGTCGGTGGCCACCAGCACTTTGGAGCTGCCCTGCTTGAAGCGCTCGATGGCCAGCTTGCGGTCCTTCTGGTCCTTCTCGCCGTGCAGCACGAAGGCTTTCACGTCCTTGGCCACCAGGTGCCCGTAGATACGGTCGGCCAGGGCGCGGGTGTTGGTGAAGATGATCGCCTTGTCGAAGGTCTCGTTGGCCAGCAACCACTGCACGATCTGCTCTTTGTGCTGGTCGTGGTCGGCGGTGATGATCTGCTGGCGGGTGCCCTCGGCCAACTGCGAGACGCTGTTGAGCATCAGGTGCTCAGGGTCCTTGAGCACCTTGCCGATCACCTCGCGCAGGGCTGCACCGCCAGTGGTGGCGGAGAACAGCAGGGTCTGCTCACGGTTCTCGCACTCCTTGCACAGGCGCTCCATGTCCTCGGCGAAGCCCATGTCGAGCATACGGTCGGCTTCGTCGAGCACCAGCACCTGCACGTGGGACAGGTCGAGGTTGCCGGCATTGAGGTGTTCGAGCAGGCGGCCCGGGGTGCCGATCAGCACGTCCGGCACCTTGCGCAGGAGCGCGGCCTGTTCCTTGAAGTCTTCGCCGCCAGTGACCAGGCCCGACTTGATGTAGGTGAACTGCGAGAACAGCTGCACCTGCTTGAGGGTCTGCTGGGCCAGCTCCCGGGTCGGCAACAGGATCAACGCGCGGATCTCGACCCGAGGGCCGCTCAGGTCGACCAGGCGGTTGAGCATGGGCAGCACGAAGGCGGCGGTCTTGCCGCTGCCGGTCTGCGCCGTCACCCGCAGGTCGCGCCCTTGCAGGGCCAGGGGAATGGCCGCCGCCTGCACCGGGGTCGGCTCGACAAATTTCAGCTCGGCCACGGCTTTGAGCAGGCGTTCGTGCAGGGCGAATTGGGAAAACACGGGTGTACCTCAGGCAGATGCGGACAATTCGGTTGCATAGGGTAACGTTTTCCATCGCCTTAGCCGAATTTCTTTTGGCATCCTGCCCCGCTTCCACGCTCTAATGGCGCCTCGTTTCACACTGCATGGCATTTGGTTTCACATGGATATCCAACGACTCTGGCACGACTCCCTGGACCTCTGGGGCACCCTCGACCAACATCCTTTGCTCCACGCAGCCCTGGGCCTGGCGGTCCTGCTGCTGGTTTCCCTGCTGGTCGGGCGCCTGGCGCGTCTGCTGGTGATGCATGGCTCGCGCCTGCTGGCCCGGCAACCGGCGCTGCGCTGGCTGGACGACCTGCGCCACAACAAGGTGCTGCAACGCCTGGCGCAAACCACGCCGTCCCTGGTGATCCAATTCGGCCTGCGCCTGGTGCCGGAGCTGTCCGACAACGCCCAGCACTTCCTCGGCAACGTCGCCCTGGCCTTCACCCTGCTGTTCATGACCCTGGCGGTGTCGTGCCTGCTCGACGCCCTGCTGGACATCTACGCCCGCACCGAACACGCCCGCACCCGCTCGATCAAGGGCTATGTGCAATTGGCCAAGATGGTGCTGTGGGTATTCAGCGCGATCGTCATCGTCGCCACCCTGATCGACCGCTCGCCGTTGTTGCTGCTGTCGGGCCTTGGCGCGATGTCGGCGGTGCTGCTGTTGGTGTACAAGGACACCCTGCTGTCGTTCGTCGCCAGCGTGCAACTGACCAGCAACGACATGCTGCATGTAGGCGACTGGATCGAGATGCCCCAGGTTGGCGCGGACGGCGATGTGGTGGACATCACCCTGCACACGGTCAAGGTGCAGAACTTCGACAAGACCATCGTTTCCATCCCTACCTGGCGCCTGATGAGCGAGTCGTTCCGCAACTGGCGCGGCATGCAGCAGTCCGGCGGGCGCCGCATCAAGCGCAGCCTGTTCATCGATGCCGCCGGCATCCGTTTCCTCACCCGCGAGGAAGAACAGCGCCTGAGCCAGGTGAGCCTGCTGACCGACTACCTGGCCCAGAAGCGCCAGGAACTGATGCACTGGAACGAGTCCCTGGGGCCGGTGGCAGAGCTTTCGGCCAACCGCCGCAAGCTGACCAACATCGGCACCTTCCGCGCCTTTGCCCTGGCCTACCTCAAGCAGCATCCGCATGTGCAACAGGGCATGACCTGCATGGTGAGGCAGATGCAGACCACCGCCGAGGGCGTGCCGCTGGAGATCTACTGCTTCACCAACACCACGGTGTGGGCCGAGTACGAGCGTATCCAGGGCGATATCTTCGACTATCTGCTGGCGGTGCTGCCGGAATTTGGCCTGAGCCTGTACCAGCAGCCGAGCGGCAATGACATGCGCCTGGGGTTGGCGGGGCGTAGCGCCGCAGATGCTGTGCCACACCCTGCACAGGCGATGAACGAAGCCTGAAACCGGCGTGTCGATGCAGCCGTCAGGCGTTTCCGGGCTGCACCGCCCGCTGGGTTCCCAGGCGGCTCATCCACACCGAGGCGAGAATCACCGTCCCGCCCAATAGCAACCGCCCCAGCGGCTCGTCCTGGTTCCAGATCATCAGGTTCAGCAACAGCCCCACCGGCACATGCAGGTTGTTCATCACCGCAAGCGTCGCACCCGGCACCATGCACGCGCCCTTGTTCCACCAGTACAGGCCCAGCGCGGTCGGGCACAGGCCCAGGAACAGCAACACCAGCCACTGCACATCGGTGCTCGGCAAATGCTGGGTATTGCCGAACAGCAGGAACGCCGGCAGCACCACGATCAGCGCGCCCAGGTAGAAATAGCCGAAACGCTTGTAGTGCGGCAGGTCGCTGGGGTGACGGGCGACCAGGTGGCGATACAGCACCTGGCCGGCGGCGTAGGTGAAGTTGGCCAGTTGCAGCAACAGGAAGCCAATGAAGAAGTCGCCACTGATGCTGTCGAAACGAATCACCGCCGCTCCGGCCACCGCCACCAGCGCTGCCAGCAGCGCCCAAGGGTTGAAGCGCCGGTTCAGGGCATCCTCGATCAGGGTCACGTGCAGCGGCGTGAGGATGGTGAACAGCAGCACCTCCGGCACCGTCAGCACGCGGAAGCTCAGGTACAGGCAGACATAGGTGATGCCGTATTGCAGCGCTCCGATCAGCAGCATCGAGCGCATGAAGCGCGGCTCGACCTGGCGCCAGCGGGTCAGCGGGAGGAACACCAGCCCGGCCAGCACGACCCGCGCCAGCACCGCGAAATAGCTGTCGACATGACCGGCCAGGTATTCGCCGATCAAGCTGAAGGAAAACGCCTGGATCAGCGCGACGATAATCAGGTAGCCCATGGTTGCCTCTCGAAAATCAAGGCGGCGACCTTAGCGGGTTGCGGGGTGCCAGGGCAACTGCGGCGTCTGGTTCGCGCGCAGTCCCTGTAGAAGCGGGCTTTGCTGCTGACAATCAAGCTTTCCAGTCGATCTCCCGTGCCAGCACTTCGACCAGTTGCGCGGCAGGCATCGCGCGGGCCAACGGCGCGCCCTGCCCGGCCCATTGCACGGCGAAGTCGCTGTTGCCCTGGGCGCTGGCAGCGGCGGTGAGGGCCTTGTTGGCGTCGTAGGTATAGGGGTAGTCCGGCAAGGCCAGGGCCGGCAGGCTGAAGTTGCGATTGACCATGCCTCGCGCGGGCCTGCCGGAAATGGCGCTGGTCACCTGGGTATGGTGCGCACGCGGGCCGTGCAGCGCTTCGCGGAAGGCCGCATTGGCCGCCGATTCCGGGCACAGGATGAACGCGGTGCCCATCTGCGCGGCGGCGGCTCCCAGGCCCAGCACGCTCGCAATACCCGCGCCGTCCATGATCCCGCCCGCCGCGATGATCGGCAGCTTGCAGTGCTGCTTGAGCACCCGCACCAAGGCCAGTGTCCCCATGCAGGTGTCTGCATCGGGCTCGAACACCCCTCGGTGCCCGCCGGCCTCGTAGCCTTGCGCCACCAGCGCATGCACACCGGCACGCTGCGCAAGCTCGGCCTCGGCCAGGGTCGTCACGCAGCACAGCAGCACGATGCCGGCGGCCTTCAGGGCATCGACGAACGGCTGCGGCGGCAGGCCGAAATGAAAGCTCACCACTGCCGGCTTTTCTTCCAGCAGCATCTGCAACATGGCCGGGACCTCGACGAAGGACGGGTAGATTTCCTTCAGGGTCTGCGGCGGTTGCGCCCCGAACTCGGCGAAATACGGCGCCAACGCGTCGAGCCAGGCCGCCTCGCGCTGCTCGTCGCGCAGCGCAGGCCGGTGGCAGAACACGTTGACGTTGAACGGCCGACGCGTAAGGGCGAAGGTCTCACGGATCAGGGTCCGCGCCTGCTCCACCGAACTTGCGCCGATACCAATGGAGCCGAGGGCGCCGGCATTGGAAACCGCCGCGGCCAGGGCCGGCGTCGACACCCCGACCATAGGTGCCTGGATGATCGGAAGCCTGATACCCAACAGTTCCAGCAGTTCATCGCTCATGCTTTGCTCCGCAACAGTCCACTAAAGCTCGCCCGTGAGGAATTGCGCCCGCCCCCGGCCAAACGACCAGTCGGCATCGCCGTTTTCCACCATGGACACGATCAGGTCGTCGGCATGCAGCCCGCAGGCGAATTGCAGCTTCTCGGCCAACAGATGATAGAACGCCACCTTTTCATCGGTACTGCGCTTGCGCGAAACCACCGTCAACAGCACCACATCGTGCGAGCGCCGGTAACCGAGCCCAGTGTCGCACAGCACCAGCTCGCCGGCCTTGTGCTGGGTAACGCATTGATAGCGGTCGCTTTCGGGTACGCGAAACGCCTCTACCATGGCCTGGTGGGCAGCATCGAGCAGTTGCTGCAATTGCCGCTCGTCGCGGCCTTGGATCACATCGAACTTCAACAACGGCATGTCTGTTGACCTTGTCGAGCGGGTGCGCACATCCCTGCGAACAGCCAGGCTCTGGTTGATCGGCTATCGGGCGAGTGCCCGACGCAACTTTACGCGCCAAAAAACACCCACGTAAAATGATGATTAGATATCCCATGAATCACAAATAGTGATAGGTAGGCAGCCCATGGAAATGCGTCAGTTGAAGATCTTCTGCGCCGTGGCCGAGTGCGGCAGCTTCACCGCCGCTGCGGCGAAGATAAACACCGTACAGTCCAACGTGACCATGCGTATCAAGGAGCTCGAGGCCGAGCTGCAACGGGAGCTGTTCATCCGCAGGAAAACCGGCGTCACGCTTACTGCGGCGGGCGAGACCTTTCTCGGCTATGCCAGGCGCATCCTGCAACTGACCGAGGAAAGCCGCAGCGCCCTGCTGGACACCGGCGTCCCCACAGGCCCCTTGCGCCTGGGTTCCATGGAAACCACCGCGGCCATCCGCCTGCCGAAGATTCTTACCCATTACCGCGAACGGCACCCCGATGTGCAACTGTCACTGCTTACCGGCACCACCGCCGAGCTGATCAAGGCTATCGAGAGCCACCGCATCGACGGGGCATTCGTGGGAGGCTTCCACCAGAACGCCACGCTCGCCCAGCAAGAAATGTTCAACGAAGAGCTGATGCTGGTCAGCAGCGACCAGTTCAACTCGCTGCAGGCGTTGATGGCCAAGATGCCATCCCAGACCGTGCTGGTGTTTCGCACCGGCTGCTTCTATCGCTCCACGCTGGAGAACTGGTTCTATCGGGTGGGCGTGGTGCCCAACCAGATCATGGAGCTGGGTACGCTCGATGGCATCCTCACCTGCGTGGCCGCCGGCATGGGGGTGACTCTGCTGCCCAAGTCGGTGGTGCAGAACTGCAGCGTGCGCGAGTCGCTTCGTTGCCATGCGCTGCCGGCCGAGTTCGCCCATATTTCCACGGTATTCATCCGCCGCGCCGATGCAACGCCAACCTCGGCCATGAATGCCTTCGTCGCGCTCGCGCAGCAGAAAGCTGCAGCGACTGGCTGACAGGCAAAAAAAAGCCCAGCCACCATTGGCCGGGCAGGTACACCTAAGGAGCAACAGGTGTCAGGGTTGGGAATTCGGATTACGCCACTGCCGCCAGCTTCGCCTTGGCCTGGTTCAGGCCCTTCTCATGGAAGTCGCCGCTCATGTTCAGGCCTTCGGCGTGGATGAAGTCCACATCGTGGATGCCGATAAAGGCCATGACCTGACGCAGGTAGGGTTCCTGATGATCGCTGCTGGCGCCGGCATGAATGCCGCCACGGGCGGTCAGCACGATGGCGCGCTTGCCGACCAGCAGCCCCTGCGGGCCGGTGGGGGTGTACTTGAAGGTGATGCCCGCACGCAGCACGTGGTCCAGCCAGGCCTTGAGGGTGCTGGGGATGGCGAAGTTGTACATCGGCGCGGCCATTACCAGCACATCGGCGGCCAGCAATTCTTCCGTCAGCTCGTTGGAGCGAACCAGTGCCTCGGCCTCGGCGGCGCTACGCTGATCCTCAGGTTTCATCCAGCCACCGAGCAGGTTGGCATCCAGGTGCGGCACCGGAGTCACGGCCAGATCGCGTACGGTGATCGGGTCGCTCGGGTGGGCGGCCTGCCATTGCTGGATGAAGTCGCGTGTCAGCTGACGGGATACGGAATCCTGCTGGCGGGCGCTGCTTTCGACGATCAGTACGCGGGACATGGGGGTGCCTCCATCGGCAATAAAGGGTTGCGATTCGATGGAGGTGAGATTAAGGCTTGACCTATCGATAAAAAAGCGTAAAAAGTCGCTTCAATCTATCGATTAAATTGTTTTATTCCGGTTTGCAGCTCAAGGCAATGCGCAGCTTGATGATCTGCCGATTGAACTTGGCGGTCACATCCACGCTCTTGCCAGCGGGCACATTGACCCGACGCACGCGCGGTGCCTCGGGGCCATTGCGCATGGTCACCTTGCACGCGGCGGCAACCTGCCCATAGTTGTTCAGGGTGATCGAACCGATGTCGTAGGCCGTATCGTAGGCGGTGTAGTCGAGCTTGACCCCTTCGATGTCCTTCTCCACATCGATGGGGTAGGCCATGGCGCTCAAGGGCAGGAACATCAGCAATACCGCACAACATTTCTTCATTTGGCGCTCTCCTTGTGAGAGCGCAGCTTAGGACAACAGGAGCCGAAGATGAAAGCGCCGCGCGTGACCCTGGACCAGTGGCGGACCCTGCAGGCGGTGGTCGACCACGGCGGTTTCGCCCAGGCCGCCGAGGCCATGCACCGCTCGCAATCCTCGGTGAGCTATACCGTGGCGCGCATGCAGGAGCAACTGGGCGTGCCGCTGCTGCGCATCGACGGGCGCAAGGCGGTGCTGACCGAAGCGGGCAGCGTGCTGCTGCGCCGCTCCCGGCACCTGGTCAAGCAGGCCAGCCAGCTGGAAGACCTGGCCCACCACATGGAGCAAGGCTGGGAAGCCGAGGTACGCCTGGTGGTCGATGCCGCCTACCCCAGCGCCCGCCTGGTACGTGCCCTGAGCGCCTTCATGCCGCAAAGCCGCGGCTGCCGGGTGCGGTTGCGTGAAGAGGTGTTGTCGGGGGTCGAGGAAGTGCTGCACGAAGGTATCGCCGACCTTGCCATCAGCAGCTTCAACATCCCCGGCTACCTGGGCACCGAACTCAGCGCGGTGGAGTTCGTCGCCGTCGCCCACCCTGAGCACGGCCTGCATCGCCTGGGCCGCGAAATCACCTTCCAGGACCTGGAAAGCCAGCTGCAGGTGGTGATCCGCGACTCGGGCCGCGCGCAGCCACGCGACGTTGGCTGGCTCGGCGCCGAACAGCGCTGGACCGTGGGCAGCCTGGGCACAGCCGTCACCTTCGTCGGCAGCGGCCTGGGCTTTGCCTGGCTGCCCCGGCACATGATCGAGCGCGAGCTGCGCGAAGGCGTGCTCAAGCCGCTGCCGCTCGACCAGGGTGGCAGCCGCCATCCACTGTTCTACCTTTATTCGAGCAAGGAAAAGACCTTGGGCCCGGCCACGCAGATTCTTATCGAACTGCTGCGCAACTTCGACACCGCGCCGCTGGACGTGCCCTTCGCAGCCCCCCCGCAAGCTTGAGAGGACCGCGCCCATGGCCTGTTTCGAACACGACGGATGCCGTTTGCATTACGAGGAACATGGCCAGGGCGAACCCCTGGTGTTGCTGCATGGCCTGGGCTCGAGTAGCCAGGACTGGGAAATGCAGGTACCCGAGCTGAGCCAGCGCTACCGGGTCATCCTCATGGACATCCGCGGCCATGGGCAATCGTCCAAGCCGCGCTCAGGCTACCGCATCAAGACCTTCAGCGAAGACCTGCTGGCCTTGCTCGAGCATCTGAACACCGGGCCGGTGCACTTCACCGGGCTGTCCATGGGCGGCATGGTTGGCTTTCAGTTCGCCGTCGACCACCCGCGCTGGGTGCGCAGCCTGTGCATCGTCAACAGCGCCCCGGAGGTCAAGCGCCGCACCCGCGCCGACTGGATATGGTGGGCCAAGCGCTGGGGCCTGGCGCGCATTCTCAGCGTCGAGACCGTTGGCAAGGGCCTGGCCGAGCGCCTGTTCCCCAAGCCCGAGCAGCATGAGCTGCGGCGCAAGATGGCCGAGCGCTGGGCGCGCAATGACAAGCGCGCCTACCTGAAAAGCTTCGATGCCATCGTCGACTGGGGCGTGCAGGAACGCATCAGGCAGATCGCCTGTCCTACCCTGGTGATCGCTGCCGACCACGATTACACCCCGATACAGTTGAAGGAGCGGTACGTGGCAATGATTCCCCAGGCAAGGCTGGCGGTGATCGAAGATTCCCGGCACGCTACGCCCCTTGACCAACCCGAGGTCTTCAACCAGACCCTGCTGCAGTTCCTCGCCGCAGCCTCCACCTCTCAAGGATCTTTGAGCCCATGCTGAAAAAACTCCTGCTCACCGCCTGCTCGGTCGCCTTCGCCACCAGCGTCATGGCGTCGGACAAGACCCCTCACGTGCTGCTGGACACCAGCTTCGGCCAGGTGGAAATCGAGCTCAATGCCGAAAAAGCTCCGCTCAGCACCAAGAACTTCCTCGCGTACGTCGACGCAGGCTTCTACAACAACACCATCTTCCACCGCGTGATCCCGGGCTTCATGGCACAGGGCGGCGGCTTTACCGACCAGATGGTGCAGAAGTCCACCCGCGACCCGATTCGCAACGAAGCCAGCAACGGCCTGCAGAACACCCGCGGTACCCTGGCCATGGCCCGTACCTCCGATCCGAACTCGGCCACCAGCCAGTTCTTCATCAACGTGGCCGACAACGATTTCCTCAACCCAGGCCGCGACCGTGGCTACGCGGTGTTCGGCAAGGTCACCAAGGGCATGGAGGTGGTCGACCAGATCGTCAACTCGCCCACCACCGTCAAAAAAGGCATGCGCGA
Organism: Pseudomonas sp. LS_2; assembly: GCF_042709235.1. NCBI lineage: Bacteria > Pseudomonadati > Pseudomonadota > Gammaproteobacteria > Pseudomonadales > Pseudomonadaceae > Pseudomonas > Pseudomonas sp. LS_2. Next base: position 88,285 of record NZ_JAVAYC010000010.1, read on the forward strand.
TGTGCCGGCCGACCCGGTCTACATCAAGTCAGCCAAACGCATCGACTGATCGCGGGTCTCACAAGGACGTGACACCTCCCGCCAGTCGGGCCCGACAGGAGTTTCCATGCTGTACCGTCGTTTCGAGCAGTTGATCGACATCTTCCGCGAGGCGCCCAGCGAGTCGCCGCCGGGCAAGGTGCTGCCGTTCTACCTCTATTACCTGCGCCAGGTGTGGCCGAGCTTTCTTGCCCTGCTGCTGGTAGGCCTGGTGGCCTCGATCATCGAGGTCGCCATGTTCAGCTACCTGAGCCGCATCATCGACCTGGCCCAGGGCACGCCGAACGCCAACTTCTTCAGCGACCACAGCGGCGAGCTGATCTGGATGCTGGTAGTGGTGCTGTTGTTGCGCCCGGTGTTCTTCGGCCTGCACGACCTGCTGGTGCACCAGACCATCAATCCCGGCATGACCAGCATGATCCGCTGGCAGAACCACACCTACGTGCTCAAGCAGAGCCTGAACTTCTTCCAGAACGACTTCGCCGGGCGCATCGCCCAGCGCATCATGCAGACCGGCAACTCGTTGCGCGACTCGGCGGTGCAGGCAGTGGACGCGCTGTGGCACGTGCTGATCTACGCGGTCAGCGCGCTGGTGCTGTTCGCCGAGGCCGACTGGCGCCTGATGCTGCCGCTGCTGGCCTGGATCGCCTGCTACATCGCTTCGCTGTGGTACTTCGTGCCCAGGGTCAAGGAGCGCTCGGTGATCTCTTCCGATGCCCGCTCCAAGCTGATGGGGCGCATTGTCGACGGCTACACCAACATCGCCACGCTCAAGCTGTTCTCCCATACCGACTACGAGCAGCAATACGCCCGCGAGGCAATCCGCGAACAAACCGAGAAAACCCAGCTGGCCGCCCGCGTGGTCACCAGCATGGACGTGGTCATCACCACCCTCAACGGCCTGCTGGTGGTCACCACCACGGGCCTGGCGCTATGGCTGTGGAGCCAGTCGCTGATCACGGTCGGCGCCATCGCCCTGGCCACAGGCCTGGTGATTCGTATCGTCAACATGTCCGGCTGGATCATGTGGGTGGTCAACGGCATCTTCGAGAACATCGGCATGGTCCAGGACGGCCTCGAGACTATCGCCCAGCCAGTCTCCGTAAAAGACCGGCCCAACGCCCCGGCGCTCAAGGTCAGCCGCGGCGCGGTGCGCTTCGACAACGTGGACTTCCACTATGGCAAGGGTCGCAAGGTCATCGAGGCGCTGAACCTGGACATCCGCCCTGGCGAGAAGATCGGCCTGATCGGCCCGTCCGGCGCGGGCAAGTCGACCCTGGTCAACCTGCTGCTGCGCTTGTACGACATCGACGGTGGACGCATCGCCATCGACGGCCAGGATATCGCCACGGTCAACCAGGCCAGCCTGCGCGCGCAGATCGGCATGATCACCCAGGACACCTCCCTGCTGCACCGCTCGATCCGCGACAACCTGCGCTATGGCCGGCCTAATGCCAGCGACGAGGAGATCTGGGATGCGGTGCGCCGGGCCAAGGCCGACGAGTTCATCCCCCAGCTTTCCGATGCCCAGGGCCGCACCGGCTTCGACGCGCACGTGGGTGAGCGCGGGGTCAAGCTCTCCGGCGGGCAACGCCAGCGCATCGCCATTGCCCGGGTACTGCTGAAGAACGCGCCGATCCTGATCATGGACGAAGCCACCTCGGCGCTGGACTCGGAGGTCGAGGCGGCAATCCAGGAGAGCCTGGAAACCCTGATGCAGGGCAAGACCGTGATCGCCATCGCCCACCGGCTTTCCACCATTGCACGCATGGACCGCCTGGTGGTGCTGGACAAAGGCCATATCGTCGAGACCGGCAGCCACACGGAACTGTTGGCCCAGCGCGGCCTGTATGCGCGGTTGTGGCATCACCAGACCGGTGGGTTCGTCGGCGTCGACTGAGTAGCGCCGCTTTGCGGCCCTCCGCGGGCCAGCCCGCTTCTACAGGTTCAGCGCATAACCGGTAGGAGTGGGCTTGTTCTCCCGTCTCAATCTCGCCGATACGGCAACATCCCTCGCGCCTGCTCGGCATATTCGCGAACCCCTTCCCGCTCCTCGGCCAGGAATTCATCCACCGCGCGCTTGAGCCCCGGATGCAGCAGGTAGTGCCACGACCGCGTCAGCACCGGTTCGAAACCGCGTATCAACTTGTGCTCGCCCTGGGCACCGGCATCGAAGCGCTGCAACCCGGCGGCGATGGCGAAGTCCATGCCCTGGTAGAAGCAGGTCTCGAAATGCAGCCGGTCGAATTCGTCCAGGCAGCCCCAGTAGCGGCCATACAGACTGTCGCCACCCACCAGGCTCAAGGCCATGGCCACGTCACGCCCGCCCTGGCGCGCCACCACCACCCTTACAGCCTCGGGCATGCGCTCGGCCAGCAGGCTGAAAAACGCTCGGGTCAGGTACGGGGCGCGGCGACGCACGGCGTAGGTATTGGCGTAGCACAGGTAGATGAAGTCCCAGCGCGCCTCGTCCAGCTCGTCGCCACGCAGCCACTGGAAGTCGATGCCCTGCCCGGCCACCTGCTCGCGCTCCTTGCGCATCTGCTTGCGCTTGCGCGAACTCAAGGTGTCGAGGAAATCCTGGAAGTCGCGATAGCCCGGGTTGCGCCAGTGGTACTGGCAGCCGAGCCGCTCCATCCAGCCCGCCAGCCCGGCGATCCGCTCATCCAGGGCACTGTCGGTGAAGTTGATATGCGCCCCGGACAGCCCGCCCTTGACCAGGTATTCGGGGATGGCTTGCAACAACAGCAGGCCGTCCTCGGCGTTTTCGGCCAGCAGACGCGGCCCGCTCACCGGGCTGAATGGCACCGCGCCGAGCAGCTTGGGGTAGTAGGCAATGCCCGCGCGCTCACAGGCATCGGCCCAGCCATGGTCGAACACGTACTCACCGAACGAATGCCATTTGCGGTAGGCCGGCAGTAGCGCACGCACCTGCCCGTCACGCTCCAGCACCAGGTGCTCGGCGGCCCAGCCGGTGTCAGGCACGACACTGCCGCTGTCTTCCAGGGCACTGAGGAAGGCATGGCGCAGGAAGGGCTGGCCATCCGGTACCAAGGCGTCCCAGGTGGTCGCCGGCAGGTCACGCAGGTGGGCGAGGCTGTACAGGCTGATCACGATATCAACTCGCTGCGAAGAGGTTGCCAGTATCCCGGATGTACACCGCGACACTCAAATCGAGTGCAGCGAAGAACAAAAGTATTAATCACAGTGCCACTAAATAGACATCGTTCTGTCATTGCCCCTCGCAATACTTGCGCCTGTTTTCCGGAACCCCAGAACCTGTCTAGCCAGGCGTTTTCCGAAGACATGCCAACTTGGGGGTGGGCGCAAAAGCCTCCCCATTTTTTCCAACAGGGAGAACCTTATGCGTCTTGTTTCTACACTTACTGGAGTAAGCCTCACCGGCATGATGCTGGCTCTGAGTACTCCAGCCAGTGCTGCTGTCGACGCCAAGCTGCTCGAAATCCTCCGCGCCAATGGCTCGATCAACCAGGCGCAGTACACCGAGCTGCAAGCCGATCTGGCAAAGGAAACCAAGGAAAAGGCCGACTTGAAGGCACAGTCCGAGCGCATGAGCTCGTTCGAACAGAAAGTGGCCTGGGCCGCCAAGACCCAGGTCAAGGGTGATGTGCGCCTGCGTTACGAAGACGTAAACGTCGACAACCCACGTAGCGGCAGCGGCAACCAGGACCGCGAGCGTGTGCGTGCTCGCGTTGGCTTCTACAGCCAGATCAACCCGCAGGTCGACGCTGGCGTTCGCATCGCCACCGGCAGCGGCGCCGATGGCCGCTCGACCAACCAGAGCCTGGACAACTACTTCGAGAAGAAATCGCTGTGGGTCGACCTGGCCTACCTCGACTGGCACCCGACCGCCGTACCCAACCTGCACCTGATCGGCGGCAAGATGCCACAGCCCTGGGTGAGCATGGGCGACATCATCTGGGACAGCGACCTGAACCCAGAAGGCGTGGCCGTCACCTACAAGACCGACCTGGGCGGCGCCGAACTGTTCGGTAGCGCCGGTCACTACACCCTCGACGACAACGTCGACGGCGACGGCGTGCAGTTCAAGCATGACACCCAGCTGTACCACGGCCAGTTGGGCGCCAAGTTCAACGCGGCCGACACCGTCAAGGTCACCGTCGGCGGTAGCATCTACGCCTACGACAACGACAAGGAAGCGACCGCACTGCGTGCGTTCGGCAACACCACCAACGAGTTCAACCTGGTGGAAGGCTTCGGTCAGATCGACTTCACTGGCTTCGCCATCCCGCTGTCGGCTTATGGCCAGTACGTCAAGAACACCGAGAGCACCGACGACCGCGACCAAGCCTGGTTGGCTGGCCTGAAAACCAAGGTCGGCGCCTGGAGCCTGGACTACAACTACCGCGACGTACAGCGTAACGCGGTAGTCAGCGCCTTCACCGACTCGGACTTCGGTAACGGCTTCACCGGCTCGCGTGGGCACAAGTTCAAGGTCGGTTATGAAATCGACAAGAACTTCTCCCTGGGCGCGGCCTACCTGATGGCCAAGACCGACTTCTCGCAGACGCCGAACACCAATGCCGACGTAGATACCCTGCAAGTCGACCTGGAAGCCAAGTTCTAACGCGTCAAGCGCCTTTGCTTCACTCAGCGGGAAGTGCCGACCCCATCGGGCACTTCCCGCTTTTTTTGCCTGCTACAAATGCGGCGGCCTCTTTGCGGGCAACTCCGCTCCGACAGGTATTCCATCGAACCTGTAGGAGCGGAGTTGCCCGCAAAGAGGCCGCCGCCGATATCAGACCTTGCGCAGAATCACGCTGCCAATCGAATACCCCGCTCCGAACGAGCTCAGCACCGCCACCGAACCTTCGGCCAGGTCGTCCTGGTACAGGTGGAACGCGATCACCGACCCGGCAGAGCTTGTGTTGGCATAGCGATCGAGGATCACCGGCGCGTCTTCCTTGGCCACTTCACGCCCCATCAACTTCTTGACGATCAACTGGTTCATGCTCAGGTTGGCCTGGTGCAACCAGAAGCGCTTGACGTCCGAAGGTTGCAGTTCGTTCTCGGCCAGATGCTTGCCGATCAGCTCGGCGACCATCGGGCAGACTTCCTTGAACACCTTGCGGCCTTCCTGCACGAACAGCTTGTCACGTGCACCCTCGCCCTCTTCCGCCGCGCGGTTGAGGAAGCCGAAGTTATTGCGGATGTTGTTGGAGAACGCGGTCAGCAGCTTGGTGCTGACAACCTCGAACTGGTGCTTGGAGGTGGCTTGGTCGGCGCGCTCCAGCAATACGGCTGTGGCGGCATCGCCAAAGATGAAATGGCTGTCGCGATCACGGAAGTTCAGGTGACCGGTGCAGATTTCCGGGTTGACCATCAGGATAGCGCGGGCTTGGCCGAGCTGAATGCTGTTGGCGGCATTCTGGATACCGAAGGTGGCCGAGGAGCAGGCCACGTTCATGTCGAAGCCGAAACCCTGGATGCCGAGCGCCTGCTGCACTTCGATGGCGACAGCCGGGTAGGGGCGTTGCAGGTTGGAGCAGGCGACGATCACGCCATCGACATCGGCCGCCGTACGGCCGGCGCGCTCGAGGGCCTGGCGGGCGGCAGCCACGGCCATTTCACAGAGGATCGACTGCTCGTCATTGGAGCGCTCCGGCAGGTTCGGCTTCATGCGCTGCGGGTCGAGGATGCCGGCCTTGTCCATGACGAAGCGGCTCTTGATGCCCGAGGCTTTCTCGATGAAGGCGGCATCGGACAGCGGTGCGGCTTCGACCTCTCCACGCTCGATGGCGTCAGCGTTGTCCTGGTTGAACTGGGTCGCCCAAGTATTGAACGAGGCCACCAGTTCTTCGTTGGAAATGCTCTGGGCCGGGGTGTAAAGGCCGGTGCCGCTGATCACGACGTTATGCACGGTCGTTCCTCTGGTTCGTGGCCAACGCCTGTCGGGCGGTAGGCCGGGGCAGATTAATGGCACCTTCGTGCCAATTTGAAATCGCAATGCGCGGGGCTGCGCCCGTGTTCACAGGGCCGCAAAGCGGCCCGAAAATTTCGCAAGTGTGCCACAAATCGGCAGGTTTAACCCTCTACCTGGGCCCACTGTTTGCTCAGCCTTTTATCGGAAACCGCCACCTTGGTGCCCAACTGCTGGGCGAACAGCGACACGCGATATTCCTCGAGCAACCAACGGTAGAGCGTCAACTGCTCATCACGCTTGCCTTCCTGGGCGTGCTTCTCGGCGCGCGTCTTGTATTGCGTCCAAAGGTTACCCAGCTCGCCACTCCAGACCCGGTCCTTCTGGACCTGCGCGCCGAGTTTTTCCAGGCGCAGCTCGATGGCCTTGAGGTAGCGCGGCAGTTCCCTGAACCACGCGCCCGGGGTCTCGCGCACGAAGCCTGGGTACACCAGGTTGCCCAACTGCTGCTTGATGTCGTTCAGCGCCACCGCCTGGCTGAGGTCGATCTTGCCCTTGAAGCGCTTTTGCAGGCCGTGCCACAGCTTGAGCACCTCGAGGGTCTGACGGGCAAGGCGCTCGGCATGCTCGGCCCAACTGCCACGCTTGCGTTCGGCCAGCGAGGCCAGGGTCGCGCCATCGCGCGGCATGTGCGTCTCGCCTTCGAGCACGCAGCTGTCCAGGCTGGCCAGCAGGATGTCCTCGACCAGCGACTCGACCCGGCCCAGCTCGCGGTACAGCAGGCCCAGCTCGGTCAACCCCGGTAGCTTGCCGCGCAGATACTTGGCGGGCTCGGCCAGTTGTTGCAGCAACAGGCGCTGCAAGGCGCGACGGTGCTGGAACTCGGCCTCGGCCTGGGTCGAGAAGCGCCCTTCGCGCACCGTGCCGTTGTCTTCGACCAGCGCCGGGTAGACCGTCATCGACAGCCCGGCGATCTTCTGCTGGGCGGTCTGCGCCACTTGCGAAAAGGCCTTGGCCTGCACCGGCTGCTCGGCCTTTTCGTTGCGCGGCAAGGCCAGGGCGGCCTGGCTGGCGGCGGCGAAACGCGCGGTCAGCTCGGCAAGGTCGCGGCCTTCGCCGAGGAATTTTCCCTGGCCGTCGACCACTTCGATGTTCATTCGCAGGTGCCCTTCGACCAGCCCGGACGCCTCCGCCCACGCCTCATCGGACACTCGCGCGCCGGTCATGCGCAGCAGCTCCTGGCCCAAGGCCTGGGGCAAGGCGCCCTGACCGAAGCTCATGCGCGAAAGTGCGGCCTTGACGAAGTCCGGCACGGGCACGAAGTTCTTGCGCAAGGCCTTGGGCAGGTTGCGTACCAGCGCCACGCACTTGGCCTCCAGCAGGCCCGGCACCAGCCACTCCAGGCGCTCGCCCGGCAGGTTCGGCAGCAGCGGCGCGGGTACTCGCACCGTGACGCCGTCACGGGGGTGGTTGGGCTCGAAGTGGTAGCTCAGCGACAAGCGCAGCTCGCCTACTTGCAGGTGGTCGGGGTACTGTGCGGCGGTAACTTCGCTGGCTTCGCGAGCCAGTACGTCTTCCTCGCGCATGATCAGCAGGTTGGCGTCCTTCTGGCAGGTCTGGCGGTACCAGCTGTCGAAGGTCGCGGCCTGATGGATTTCCGCCGGCAGACGCGCTTCGTAGAACGCGTAGAGGGTTTCCTCGTCGGCCAGGATGTCGCGTCGGCGCGCCTTGGCCTCCAGCTCATCGAGCTGCTCCAGCAGACGCTTGTTGGCCGCCAGGCACTTGGCCTTGGACTGGATTTCGCCCCCCACCAGGCCCTCGCGGATGAACAGCTCGCGCGACACCACTGGGTCGATGGGGCCGAAGTGCACCGGGCGACGGCCCACCAGAATCAACCCGTACAGGGTGATCTGCTCGTAGGCCACCACCTGGCCGCGCTTCTTCTCCCAATGCGGTTCGAAGTGGTTCTTCTTGATCAGGTGCGTGGCCAGCGGCTCGATCCAGTCGGGCTCGATCTTGGCCACCATGCGCGCATACAGCTTGGTGGTCTCCACCAGTTCCGCGGCCATCAACCACTGCGGGCGCTTGCGACCGAGGCCGGAAGATGGGTGCACCCAGAACCGCCGCTGGCGCGCGCTCTGGTAATCGCCTTCCTCGGTCTTGTGGCCGATCTGACTGAGCAGTCCGCTCAGGATCGCCTTGTGCACGCGCGGGTAATCCGAGGCGTCCTTGTTCACCGCCAGTTGCAGATCGCGACAGATCAGCGCCAGCTGGCGGTGCGCATCGCGCCACTCGCGCAGGCGCATGTAACTTAGGAAATTCTTGCGGCACCAGGTGCGCAGCGGGTTGGCGGTGAGCGCCTGGCGTTGTTCTTCGAAACCGCGCCACAAATTGACCAGCGCGGCGAAGTCGGAATCGACGTCCTTCCACTGGGCATGGGCCTGGTCGGCGGCCTGCTGGCGCTCTGGCGGCCGCTCGCGGGGATCCTGCACCGACAACGCACTGGCGACGATCAGCACCTCTTGCAGGCTGCCCTGGCGTGCGCCTTCGAGCAGCATGCGGCCCAGGCGTGGGTCGATCGGCAGGCGCGCCAGTTGGCGACCGAGCGGGGTCAGCTGGTTCTCGCGGTTGACCGCCGACAGCTCCTGCAACAAGTTGAAGCCATCGCTGATGGCCTTGCCATCCGGCGGCTCGATGAACGGGAAAGCGTCAATGGCGCCCAGGCGCAGGTGCAGCATCTGCAAGATCACCGCCGCCAGGTTGGTACGCAGGATCTCAGGGTCGGTGAAAGCCGGTCGGCTGTTGAAGTCTTCCTCGCTGTAAAGGCGGATGCAAATGCCCGGCTCGACCCGGCCGCAACGGCCTTTACGCTGGTTGGCGCTGGCCTGGGACACCGCCTCGATGGGCAAGCGCTGGACCTTGGCGCGGTAGCTGTAGCGACTGATGCGCGCAGTGCCGCTGTCGATCACGTAGCGGATGCCCGGCACGGTCAGCGAGGTCTCCGCGACGTTGGTGGCCAGCACCACGCGTCTGCCGCTGTGGGACTGGAAGATCTTCTGCTGCTCGGTCGGGGTCAGGCGTGCGTAGAGCGGCAGTACCTCGGTGTGACGCAGTTGCGCCTTGCGCAGGATCTCCGCCGCGTCGCGAATCTCGCGCTCGCCGGGCAGGAACACCAGTACATCGCCCGGCCCCTTGCCGGCGCTGCGTTCGTGCTGGGCGATCTCGTCCAGGGTGGCGAGGATCGCCTGGTCGACGGTCAGGTCGTCCTCGATCCGATTGCCCTCCTCGTCCTGCTCGCTGGTCAGCGGGCGGTACCAGGTTTCCACCGGGTAGGTGCGGCCGGACACCTCGATGATCGGCGCGTTGTCGAAATGCTTGGAGAAGCGCTCCAGGTCGATGGTCGCGGAGGTGATGATCAGCTTGAGATCGGGACGGCGGTGCAGCAGGGTCTTGAGGTAACCGAGCAGAAAATCGATGTTCAGGCTGCGCTCGTGGGCTTCGTCGACGATGATCGTGTCGTAGCGCTCGAGAAAGCGGTCGTGCTGGGTCTCGGCCAGCAGGATACCGTCGGTCATCAGCTTGACCAGGGTGTTCGAATCGCTCTGGTCCTCGAAGCGCACCTGGTAGCCGACCAGCGCCCCCAGCGGCGTGCCCAGTTCCTCGGCAACCCGCGTCGCCACGCTGCGCGCGGCGATACGCCGCGGCTGGGTGTGGGCGATCAGGCCATGGCTGCCACGGCCCAGCTCAAGGCAGATCTTCGGCAACTGGGTGGTCTTGCCCGAACCGGTTTCGCCGGCGATTACCAGCACCTGATGCTCGGCCAGGGCCTTCTTGATCTCGTCGCGCTTGGCCGCGATCGGCAGGCTGTCGTCGTAGCGAATGGTCGGCACGCTCTGCTGGCGTGCCTGTACTTGGGCGAAGGAGGCCTGGGCCTTTTCCACCCACTGCGCCAGCCTGGCTTCGTCGGGTCGCTTGCGCAGTTCGTGCAACTGCCGGCGCAGGCGGTGGCGGTCGGCGATCATGGCGTGGTCGAGGTTGTTCAGCAGCTGGTCGATGGCGTGGTCTGTCATGGGGCTTTTTAAATAGTGCAGGTGAGCCTGCTTTTTCATGATCGGCATTGGCAAGGGGTGGGATTGTCGCAGATTTTGCCGGCCTCTTCGCGGGTAAACCCGCTCCCACTGGGTTATCGCTGTTCTTGAGGACAGCGCAATACCTGTGGGAGCGGGTTTACCCGCGAAGCAAACGCCGCAAATGTTTAGCCAACCGCGAACTGAACATCGCCATTCGCTGCTTTAATCAACCTTACCCGGCATGTGAGTATCCAAAGCATGATTCCCGACCCGACAGCCCCCCACGCCCTACCCCGCCCTTCCCAGCCGAAGGCCAGGGCTCGCGCTGGTGAAAACCCGTTGGTCCACATCATCCTCGCCTTCTGGGCCTTGTGGCACTGCCGCCACGCGCGCCCACCGGATACCTCGCTCGTTTCGCACTGACGTCAACCGCAGCCCGCCCGGCTGCCTGAAACCCGTCCGACGCACCGCACAACCTGCGGTGGTCCTGCATGCCCCTGGCGAAAAGGGGCGCGAGCGAACCCATCATGCACTTTGCCAACCCCGAGCAAGCCCGACGCTTCCTGGCCGACAACCCCGATATCGAGCTGTTCGAGCTGTTCATCCTCGACGCCAACGGGGTGCCACGCGGCAAGCTGCTGCACCGCGACGAACTGCTCGCCGTGTACGACAGCGGCCGGCCACTGCCCAGCACCATCCTCGGCCTGACCCTTAACGGCGACGATGTGGAGAACTCCGGCCTGGTCTGGGACGTGGGCGATATCGACTGCCGCGCCTACCCCCTCGAAGGCAGCCTGGTGCGCCTGCCCTGGCGCCGCGTGCCGACCGCTGCGGTGCAGGTCAGCATGCACCCCAGCGACGGCCTGCCGGCCAGCGTCGCCGACCCGCGCCATGTGCTGCTGCGTACCATCGAGGCGCTCAAGGCCGACGGTTACCACCCGGTCATGGCCTGCGAGCTGGAGTTCTACTTGCTCGACCAGCAACGCGATGCCCAGGGCCGACCACAGCCTGCGCTGGACAACGACGGCGGGCGCCCACGCACCACGCAGGTGTACGGGCTGCGCGAGCTGGAGCAGATCGAGCCGTTCCTGGCCGACCTCTACGCCGCCTGCAAGGCCCAGGGCATTCCCGCGCGCACGGCCATCTCGGAGTACGCCCCCGGCCAGGTGGAAATCACCCTCGAACACGGCGACGCACTCAGCGCCATGGACCAGGCGGTGCGCTACAAACGCCTGGTCAAGGGCATCGCCCACGCCCACGGCATGCAGGCCTGCTTCATGGCCAAGCCGTTCGCCAACCTTGCTGGCACCGGCATGCACATGCACCTGAGCCTGGCCGATGCCGAAGGCAACAACCTGTTCGCCAGCCAAGACCCGGCCGGCACCCCGCTGCTGCGTCAGGCGGTGGCAGGCATGCTGCGCCACTTGCGCGACTCGCTATTGCTGTTCTGCCCCAACGCCAACTCGTTCCGCCGCTTCCAGGCCAACAGCTACGCACCGCTGGCGCCCACCTGGGGCGTCGACAACCGCACCGTGAGCCTGCGCGTGCCGGGCGGCCCGGCCAACAGTCGGCACATCGAACACCGCATCTGCGGCGCCGACGCCAACCCCTACCTGGCCGCCGCCGCCATCCTCGCCGCCACCCACGCGGGGCTGCGCGGGCAACTGGACCCCGGCGCGCCGGTGCAGGGCAACGGCTATGCCCAGGCCACCGAGCACCTGCCCACCGACTGGCTCACCGCCCTGGACGCCCTGGAGCGCTCCGCCTGGGCGCGCGAAGCCCTGGGCGCGGCGTTCCTGGACGTTTACCTGAAGGTCAAACGCGCCGAGTACCGCCAGTTCATGGCAGAGGTCAGCGAGCAGGACTGGCGTTGGTACCTGCACCAGGCCTAGCCCCCCCTATTGCAATGAAGGAAACCTGCATGAACGCAGCATCGAACAACGGACCGGCCCAGCGCGCGCCGTCCTACTACAGCGCCACCCTCAACGACCACACCGAATACCCCACCCTCAAGGGCATCGAGCAAGTCGATGTGGCCATCATCGGCGGCGGCTTCACCGGCGTGGCCACCGCAGTGGAGCTGGCCGAACGCGGCCTGAAGGTCGCCATCGTCGAGACCAACCGCATCGGCTGGGGCGCCAGCGGGCGTAATGGCGGGCAGGTCACCGGCAGCCTGTCGGGCGACGAGGCCATGCGCAGCCAGATGCGCGCACGCCTGGGCAGCGAGGTGGACGACTTCATCTGGCACCTGCGCTGGCGCGGGCACCAGATCATCGAACAGCGCGTGGAGCGCTATGGCATCCAGTGCGATCTCAAACGCGGCCATTTGCACACGGCCATGAAACCTTCGCACATGGATGAGCTGCGCGCCTTCGAAGCCGAGGCCCAGCGCCGCGGCATGGGCGAGCAGGTCGAGCTGCTCGACCGCGACGCCGTCGCCCACCACCTGCAAAGCCCGCTGTACATCGGCGCGCTGAAGAACCGCCGCAACCTGCACCTGCATCCGCTCAACCTGTGTTTGGGCGAAGCCCGCGCGGCGCGTGGCATGGGCGCATTGATCTTTGAAAATTCCGAGGTATTGGAGATCGTCCATGGACCGCGCCCCGCGGTGGTCACCGCCCAGGGGCGGATCGAGGCGCGCCAGGTGATGCTGGCCGGCGATGTGTACCACAAGCTGGAAAAGCCCCAGCTCAAGGGCAAGATCTTCCCGGCGATGGGCGGCATCGTCACCACCGCGCCGCTGGGCGAGCTGGCCGAGCAGATCAACCCGCAGGACCTGGCCGTGTACGACTGCCGCTTCGTGCTCGACTACTACCGCCTGACCGCCGACAAACGCCTGCTGTTCGGCGGTGGCGCCAATTATTCAGGACGTGATTCGCGGGATATCGAAGCGGAACTGCGCCCCTGCATCGAACGCACCTTCCCAGCCCTCCAGGGCGTGCCGATCGAATTCCAGTGGAGCTGCGCCATGGGCATCGTGGTCAACCGCATCCCGCAGTTGGGCAAGCTCTCAGACAACGTCTGGTACTGCCAGGGCTATTCGGGTCATGGCGTGGCCACCAGCCACATCATGGGCGAGATCATGGCCGAGGCGTTGACGGGCACGCTGGAGAAGTTCGACACCTTCGCCGCGTGCAAGCACATCAAGGTGCCGATGGGAGACCTGCTGGGAAATCCGCTGTTGGCGGCGGGGATGTGGTATTACCAGATGCTCGAGAAACTGCGCTGATTTCGCCGGCCCATTCGCGAGCAAGCCCGCTCCTACAGGTCTGGTTGTAGGAGCGGGCTTGCCCGCGAACATGCGCTGCGGTCTATCAGGCGATCTTCTTCAGGCCCTGCTTCTTCATCTCTTCGTCACGCAGTTCGCGACGCAGGATCTTGCCAACGTTGGTGGTCGGCAGCGCATCGCGGAACTCGATGAAGCGCGGCACCTTGTAGCCGGTGACATTGGCACGCATGTGCTCCATCACCTGCTCCTTGGTCAAGGTGGTGCCCGGCTTGGCCACGATGAACACCTTGATCACTTCGCCCGACTTCTCGTCCGGCACGCCGATGGCCGCGCATTGCAGTACGCCCGGCAGGGAGGCCAGCACGTCCTCGAGCTCGTTGGGGTACACGTTGAAGCCCGAGACCAGGATCATGTCCTTCTTGCGGTCGACGATGCGCATGTAGCCGTCCGGCTGGATCAAGGCGATATCGCCGGTCTTCAGCCAGCCCTCGCCATCGAGGATCTCGGCGGTGGCCTCCTCGCGCTGCCAGTAGCCCTTCATCACCTGCGGGCCCTTGACGCACAGCTCGCCCACTTCGCCCAGCGCCAGCTCCTGGCCGTTGTCGTCGATGATCTTGCACAGGGTGGACGGCACCGGAATGCCGATGGTGCCGATCTGGTTGGCCTCGGATGGGTTGACCGTGGCCACCGGGCTGGTCTCGGTCATGCCGTAGCCTTCGCAGATGGAGCAACCGGTCACGGTCTTCCAGCGCTCGGCCACGCTCAGTTGCAGGGCCATGCCGCCGGACAGGGTGATCTTCAACGAGGAGAAATCCAGGGCGCGGAACGCATCGTTGTTGCACAGCGCGACGAACAAGGTGTTCAGCCCGACAAAGCCGGTGAACTTCCACTTGCCCAGCTCCTTGACCATCGCAGGCAGGTCGCGGGGGTTGCTGATGAGCACGTTGTGGTTGCCGATCAGCATCATCGCCATGCAATGGAAGGTGAAGGCATAGATGTGGTAAAGCGGCAACGGTGTGATGAGGATCTCGCAACCTTCCTTGAGGTTCGAGCCCATCAGCGCACGGCATTGCAGCATGTTGGCCACCAGGTTGCGGTGGGTCAGCATCGCGCCCTTGGCAACGCCGGTGGTGCCGCCGGTGTATTGCAGCACGGCCACGTCATTGGGCTTCGGGTTGGCCTCGGTGACCGGCTGGCCCTTGCCCAGGGTCAGCGTGTCGTTGAAGCGCACGGCCTTGGGCAGGTTGTAGGCCGGGACCATTTTCTTCACGTACTTGATGACGCTGTTGACCAGCACGCGCTTGAGCGGCGGCAGCAGGTCGGCCACCTCGGTGACGATGACATGCTTGACCTGGGTTTTGGGCACCACCTTCTCGGCCAGGTGCGCCATGTTGGCCAGGCACACCAGGGCCTTGGCGCCGGAATCGTTGAACTGGTGCTCCAGTTCGCGCGCCGTGTAGAGCGGGTTGGTATTGACCACGATCAAGCCAGCGCGCATGGCACCGAACACGGCGACGGGGTATTGCAGTACATTAGGCAGTTGCACGGCGATGCGGTCGCCGGGCTTCAAGTCGGTATGCTGTTGCAGCCAGGCAGCGAACGCCCCGGACAATGCATACAGCTCGCCATAGGTGAGGGTCTTGCCCAGGTTGCTGAAGGCCGGCTTGTCGGCAAAGCGTTGGCAGGATTGCTTCAGTACGGTCTGGATATTGGGGAATTCGTCAGGATTGATTTCCGCCGTAATTCCGGCTGGGTATTTATCCTTCCAAAAATGTTCGATCATGGAAGCCCACTCCTTTAGCAACAGCGAATTCGTTACGCGTCGATGCGTTTATTATTGATATGGGATGACTCGGTCCATTGCAAACCGTATCACCTGAAAGCGCGCCGAGAGTAACAGCTTTGCCAAAGGTCGCCTAGAGGCCTGAGCAGCCCTGATCGGTCACTAAAATGACTCAAAGAATTATATTGGTCATTTTTAGAGTATTTAACCAAAATGTCGCAAATCGGGCTGAAAACCTCGTAGTAGAGGGCGCCACAAAAACTGTAGGAGCGGGCTGTCCGCGAACCAGGCACGGGCGTTGCCGGTGTTCGCGGGCAAGCCCGCTCCTACAGGGGGCTGCGCCATTTCTACGATCAGGCGATGTCGCGCAACTCTCGCCGCAGGATCTTGCCCACCGGCGTCATCGGCAACGACTCGCGCAACACGATGTGCTTGGGTACCTTGTAGCCGGTGAAGTTGGCTTTGCAGAAGGCCTTGAGCTCATCGACGCTGAGGTCGCCCTCACGAGGCACGACGAACAGCTTGACCGCCTCGCCAGAGCGCTCGTCTGGCACACCGATGGCCGCGCAGTTGGCCACCTGCGGGTGGCTCATCACCACCTCCTCGATCTCGTTGGGATACACGTTGAAGCCCGAGACGATGATCATGTCCTTCTTGCGGTCGACGATGCGGGTAAAGCCGTCCGGCTCGATCACCGCGATATCGCCGGTCTTGAACCAGCCTTCGGCATCCAGCGCCTGGGCGGTGGCCTCTGGCTGCTGCCAGTAGCCCTTCATTACCTGCGGGCCCTTGATGCACAGCTCGCCGCGCTCGCCCAGCGGCAGGTCGTTGCCGTCGTCGTCGGTCACCTTGAACGCGGTGCCGACCACCGGGATACCCACCGTGCCCAGGCGCGCCAGCTCGCCATAGGGGTTGGTGCTGGCCACCGGCGAGGTCTCGGTCAGCCCGTAGCCCTCGACGATACGACAGCCGGTGAGGCTCTCCCAGCGCTCGGCGGTGGCCTTGACCAACGCGGTGCCGCCGGAGTTGGTGACCTTGAGCGCCGAGAAATCCAGAGACTTGAAGCCAGGGTGGTCCATCAGCGCGACGAACAGCGTGTTCAGCCCCAGCAACGCGGAGAACTGCCACTTGCCCAGCTCCTTGATGAAGCCAGGGATATCACGGGGGTTGGTAATGAGCACGTTGTGGTTGCCGGTGACCATCATGCACATGCAGTTCGCGGTGAAGGCGTAGATGTGGTAAAGCGGCAGCGGCGCGATCATCACCTCCTGCCCTTCCTTGATCAGCGCCTGCCCGTCCGGGCCGTGCTGGGCGAAGCAGGCCAGCACCTGGAGCATGTTCGCCACCAGATTGCCATGGGTGAGCATGGCGCCCTTGGCCAAGCCCGTGGTGCCGCCGGTGTATTGCAGCACGGCGATGTCTTCGAGGCTGCGCGGCACCGCCTTGTGAGTCAGTTCGCGGCCTTGGCGCAGCACCTGCTTGAACGGCACCGCCTGGGGCAACCGGTAGGCTGGGACCATCTTCTTGACCTTGTCGACCACCGTGTTCACCAGCCAGCCCTTGGCCGTCGGCAACAGGTCGCCCATCTTCGCTTCGATCAGGTATTCGATATCGGTATCGGGCAACACCTGCTGCACACGGTTGCCGAACATGTTCAGGTAGACCAGGGCACGGGCGCCGGAGTCCTTGAACTGGTGGCGCATCTCGCGCTCGGTGTACAGCGGGTTGGTATTGACCACGATCAGCCCGGCGCGCAGCGCGCCGAATACCGCGATGGGGTATTGCAGCACATTGGGCATCTGTACCGCGATGCGATCGCCGGGTGCCAGGTCGGTGTGTTGCTGGAGCCAGGCGGCGAAAGCCGCCGAGTGGCGCTCAAGGTCCGTGTAGGTGAGGGTTACCCCCAGGTTGCTGAACGCCGGGCGATCGGCAAAGCGCTTGCAGGAGCGCTCGAATACCTCGACCACGGATTTGTAAGCATTGATGTCTATCGTGGAGGGAACGCCCGCCGGGCGTTTGTCATTCCAGAATTCGGCTTGCATTTATTATTGTTCCTCTGCCTGGACCTGCTGTTGATCCCTCTTGCGAGGGCGCTGCCCGTGTCCTTGATCCGTTCGCCTGATGGCAAAAGGACGTTCAGCCGACGTTAGCAGTTAAGTCAGGGGCGGCAAATACGCCAAGGGCTGCCATTAACATTGTGAATCTTATTTGTTCACTTCCTGCAATCCCGGTCATTGTGCATACACTGTGCTCAAACCCGTGCGCAAAGGATCCGCCATGCCCCACGACGCCTTCTGGCTGCCTGCCAGCGAGCATTGCAGCCTGTATGTCCACCAGTGGTTGCCTGAGCAACCGGTCAAGGCGGTGGTGTTGCTGGCCCATGGCATGGCCGAACATGCGGGCCGCTACCGGCGCCTGGGCCATGCCCTGAACGCTGCCGGTTTCGCCTTGTTCGCCCCGGATTTGCGCGGCCATGGGCGTACCGCCGAACTGGGCAGCCTGGGCCTGTTCGCCCGGGAGCAGGGCTGGAGTACCGTGGTCAACGACCTGGGCCTGCTGGCCCAGCACATTGGCCAGCTATTCCCCGGCACGCCGCTGTTCCTGTTTGGCCACAGCATGGGCAGCTACATCGCCCAGGCCTACCTGTTGCACCACAGCGCCAGCCTGCAAGGGGCCATCTTCAGCGGCTCCAACTTCCAACCGGCGGCGCTGTATCGTGCGGCCCGGCTGATCGCCCGCCTGGAAGCCTGGCGCCAGGGCAAGCTAGGCAAGAGCGCACTGATCGAGTGGCTGTCGTTCGGCTCGTTCAACAAGGCCTTCAGGCCCAACCGCACGGCCTTCGACTGGCTCAGCCGCGATCCCGACGAGGTCGACCTTTACGTCAACGACCCACTGTGCGGCTTTCGTTGCAGCAACCAGCTGTGGCTCGACCTGCTTCAGGGCCTGGCGCAAATAAGCCAGCCCAGGCACCTGGCGCAGATCGACCCGAACCTGCCGATGCTGGTAATCGGTGGCGAATGTGATCCGGTGAGTGCCGGCAAGCGTCTCACCCACCTGGCCGACGCCCTGCGCGCGACCGGCAACCGCCACGTGCAGTTGCGCGTGTATCCTGATGCGCGCCACGAAGTGCTCAACGAAACCAACCGCGACGAGGTCACCGCCGATATCATCGGCTGGCTGGAGCAGGCGCTGGCCCTTGGCCGCCCCGCCCGCAGCGAATGATCGATGCCCTCGCCCCCTTTAAGGAAGCCTCGATGACCCAGGTCACCAACACCCCTTACGAAGCCCTCGAAGTCGGCCAGACGGCCAGCTACGAAAAGTCCGTGGAAGAGCGCGACATCCAGCTGTTCGCCGCCATGTCCGGTGACCACAACCCGGTGCACCTGGACGCCGAGTTCGCTGCCAAGAGCATGTTCCGCGAGCGTATCGCCCACGGCATGTTCAGCGGTGCATTGATCAGCGCGGCGGTAGCCTGCACCCTGCCTGGGCCGGGCACCATCTACCTGGGTCAGAAAATGAGCTTCCAGAAGCCGGTGAAGATCGGCGACACCCTGACCGTGCGCCTGGAAATCCTCGAGAAGCTGCCCAAGTTCAAGGTGCGTATCGCCACCAACGTGTACAACCAGAACGACGAGCTGGTGGTCGAAGGCGAGGCCGAGATCCTGGCGCCGCGCAAGCAGCAGACCGTCGAGCTGGTGTCGCCGCCGAACTTCGTTGCCAGCTGAGGTAACAACTCACCCCAATTCGCGCAGGCAGCGCTCGATATGCCGCCGCTCCGGCCCCTGCCGGGTCAGTACCAGCGCCTGCTGCCAGGCCTCGCGCGCCTGTTGCGTGTTGCCCAGTTGCCGATGCAGTTCGGCACGGGCGGCATGGGCCAGGTGATAATCGTGTAACTCCCCCCGCGCCAATATTGCCTCGATCATCTGCAGCCCCGCCGCCGGCCCGTCGCGCTTGGCCAGCGCAGCGGCAAGGTTGAGTTCCACCACTGGCGACGGCCAGTGTCGCTGCAACACCGCGTACAGCCCGACGATTTCATTCCAGTCGGTCGCCTCGCTGCTCGCTGCCTCGGCATGCACCGCCGCGATCGCGGCCTGCAGGCTGTAGATACCGATGCTCCCGGTCCCCAGCGCCTGGCGCACCAGCTGGCAGCCCTCTTCGATCTGCGACCGGTCCCATACGCTGCGATCCTGCCGGTCAAGCACCACCAGCTCGCCTTGTTCGTCGCTACGCGCCTTGAGCCGAGAAGCCTGCAGCAGCATCAACGCAAGCAGGCCGAGCACCTCGGGCTCCGGCAGCAACTGCGCCAGCAAGCGCCCCAGGCGGATAGCCTCGTCACACAACTCGCCCTGCACCAGCGCTTCGCCCGACGAAGCCGAGTAGCCCTCGTTGAACACCAGGTAGATCACCCGCAACACGCTTTGCAGGCGCTCGGGCAGCTCGCTCAAGCTCGGCACCTGATAGGGAATGCGTGCATCGCGGATCTTCGCTTTGGCCCGCACGATGCGCTGGGCGATGGTCGAGGGCTGTTGCAGGAAGGCGCGGGCGATCTGCTCGGTGGTCAGGTCGCAGACCTCGCGCAGGGTCAGCGGCACCTGCGCATCGGCGGCCAAGGCCGGGTGGCAGCAGGTGAAGATCAAGCGCAGGCGGTCGTCGGCCAGCAGCTCTTCTTCGCTGGGATCCTGTGCCTGGCCGTCGAGCAGCATGGCGAGGTCCGCCTGGGAGCGGTCGAAACGGGCGCGCCGGCGCAAGGTGTCGATGGCCTTGAAGCGGCCCGTTGATACCAACCAGGCCCGGGGGTTGTCAGGCATGCCATCGCGCTGCCAACGCTCGACGGCGACGAAGAAGGCCTCGTGCAAGGCCTCCTCGGCGAGGTCGAAGTCGCCCAGCAGGCGAATCAATGTCGCCAGGATGCGTCGGGAGTCGCGGCGGTATACCACCTCGACCTGAGCGCGTACCTGGGCGGCGTCGACCATCAGCCTGGCCCCCCAGGGGCCAGGCGCTTGCCCTGCATCGCAAAGGGTGGAACGCACATGCTCACGGCTCTCCGCCTGTCAGGGTTGCAGTTCACGCACCGGCCGCACTTCGACGCTGCCGACCCGCGCCGCCGGAATACCCCGGGCGATGTTCAGCGCCTCGTTGAGGTCGCGGGCATCGACCAGGTAGAAGCCGGCCAACTGCTCCTTGGTCTCGGCGAACGGGCCGTCGGTCAGGCTCATCTGGCCGCTGCGCACACGCACGGTGGTGGCAGTCTGCACCGGCTTGAGCGCCTCGGCGGCAAGCATTCGCCCGGAGCGGTGGATGGATTCGGCGTAGGCCATGCATTCTGCATCTTCAGGGCTGTCGGGCAGGCTATGCAGCAGCCCCTCGTCACAATAGACCAGGCACAGGTATTTCATGGTCGTCTCCAGCGCAGGGAAAGGGGCGTTTGCCGATGAGCGGTGCGCTCAAGGCTTGAGGTCGAACAATGCCTTCTGGGTTTGCATGTCGAACGGCGCCGACCAATGCTCATGGATCACCTGCCATTGCCCGGCTTTACGACGATAGCCCACGGTGGCGCGCATGAAGCCGCACTGGCTGTCGTCGTCGCCCGGGCCGCAGCGGTTGAGCCAGTGCGCCAAGGCCAGGTCGCCGTCGGCATGCACGGTCAGTTGCGCCACTTCGAAGACCATGGGCCCGGTGCAAAAGCCCATGCACATTTCCCAGTGCTCGCGGTAGGCGGCCTTGCCCTTGAATTGCAGCTCCTGGATGGCATCGAAGGCGACGATGTCGTCGGCGTAGGGCGCAGCGATGCCATCCAGGTCTCGCTCGCGCACCGCGAGTACCCAGCGCTCGATCAATTGGCGAATTTCGGTTTCGGCGGCAGTGCTCATGGGATGTTCCTCAGTCGCTCAGCAAAGGTGGGCGCCGGTGTGTCCGGCGCCTTCACTCAATGGTCGATGGGGGAAAGAGGAAATCGACACGCCGCAAAAATTTTTTGGGTGGGAGTCTTCGACCGCCCTACCCCAACAACACCCGCGCATATCGTTCACGGTCAACGTTCGCCCCACTGAGCACCACCCCCACGCGCTTGCCGACCTGACGCCGGCGCTCTTGCATGAGCGCCGCCAACGCCGCCGCGCCCGCGCCTTCGGCGGTGTTGTGGGTAGCCTCGTGATACAGGCGCATGGCGCTGGCGATTTCTTCATCACCGACCCGCACGATACGTGCCGCGTGCTCGCGCACCATTTCGAAGGCATCGGGGTGCGGCACGCGGCAGGCCATGCCGTCGGCAAAGGTGTCGGCGGTGGCGGTGGTGACGATGCGTCCTTGCTCGATGCTTTGTGCATAGGCATCGGCCTGGGTCGACACCACGCCGACGATCTCGGTGCGCAGCCCAAGCAGGTTGCGGGCCTGGATCAGCCCACAGATGCCCGAGCCCATGCCGATAGGTACATAGACGCAATCGAGGTCGGCCACTGCCTCGAACAGCTCCAACGCATAGGTGGCCACCCCGCGCACCAGCTCCGGGTGGAACGACGGCACCATCAGGTAGCCGCGCTCCTGGGCGAGCCGCCCGGCGAACTCGCGGGCCACGTCGAAATCCACGCCGTGCTCTACCAGCTCGGCACCAAGGGCGCGCATGGCGGCGTTCTTTTCTCGCGAGTTGCCCTCCGGCACCACGATGATCAACGGCAGGCCTGCCTGGCGCGCGGCGAGAGCCATGCTCTGGCCATGGTTGCCCCGGGTAGCGGTAACCAGCCCCCGTGGCGGCTCGCCGCTGGCCAGCAACGAACGCACGTACAGCAGGCCGCCGCGCACCTTGAAGGCGCCAGTCGGTGCGTGGTTCTCATGCTTGACCCACACCTCGCAGCCCAACTGCTCGGCCAGCAGCGGCCAGGCGCGCTGTGGGGTGGCGGGAACATGCTGATGCACGAAGGCAGCGGCTTCGCGCAGGGCGGACAAGTCGAACATGGCGGTCAATCCTTCGTCGAGGGTGATTGAACCGATCCTAAGCGCCGGGCATTGTATGGGTAAAACCTTATATTGCATGGGCAGCAATTGCATGTGGATTCCCAACCTGCCGGATGACGACCAGCCGCGCTACCTGGCCCTGGTCGAAGCCATCGCCAACGCCATCGAACGGGGCGAGCTCAAGGTCGGTGAGCGTCTGCCGCCACAGCGCCGCCTGGCCTGGAAGCTCGGCCTGAACCCCAGCACCACCCAGCAGGCCTACCGTGAAGCCGCCGCCCGGCACCTGGTGGCAGGCGAAGTGGGCCGCGGCACCTATGTGCTGGCCAGCAGCCAGGAGGCGACCTTGTTTCACCTCAAGCAGCATGACCCGTCGGGTACGGTCATCGACTTGTCCACCAACGTACCCGTGGCCGACCCGCATAACCTCGACCTGCGCCATAGCCTTGAACACGTGCTCGAGGGTAACCCCAGCGCCCTGCTCGACCATTACCTGCGGCCGGCCGATCTGCTGCTTGGCCGCGTCCACGGCGCGCGCTGGCTGGCCCAGCGTGGCCTGACGCTATCGCCCGACGAACTGTTGCTGTGCAGCGCAGCGCAGCAGGCCCTGGCGACGGTTTTGCAGTCGCTGTGCCAGGCGGGCGAGCCGGTCATGCTGGAGGCCTTGGCCGCGCCCGGCATCAAGGCCGCCTGCCGCCAGCTGCGCCTGCCGGTGCATGGCGTGGCCCTCGATGCACAAGGCCTGCGTCCGGACGAGCTGGACCGGGTAGCGCGGGCCAGCGGCGCACGCGTGCTGGTGACCACGCCCACCCTGCACAACCCCACCGGCGCCAGCATGGATGCGCAACGCCGCCAAGCCATCGCCGAAGTGGTCAAGCGTCACGGCCTGCGGGTAATCGAGGACGATGTGTACGGTGCGTTGAGCCAGCACCCTGCGCTTTACCCGCTGCTCGATGGCCACGGGGTATTGGTCACCAGTTTGTCCAAGACCGTCGCCGCCGGGCTGCGCCTGGGTTGGATCGTCGCCCCGCAGGCCGTGCTCGAACAGATCGACCCGCACGCCCGGGCTACCCACTGGTCGGTCTCCCCCTTGAACCTGCAGGTCGCCGGCCAATGGCTCGCCGATGGCACGGCGGCGCGGCGCCTGGCTTGGCAGCGTGAGCAAGTTGGGGAGCGTTGGAAACTGGCGCGGCGGGTGTTGGGCGGCGCGCTGATCGGCAGCGGCGAGCCATCGCCGCATGCCTGGGTGGCCACGCCGGGTAGCGCCGAAGCGGTGGTCGCCGGTTGTCGCGCGCGTGGGGTGGAGGTGGTGCCTGCCAGCGTGTTCGCGGTGGGTGCCAATGAAGTGCAGGCCGTGCGCATCAGCCTATCGGCGGCGGACAGCCGGGCTCAGCTCAAGCACGGTTTGGAGGTGGTGAGCGCGGTGCTGGATGCACGGTGAGGGTCCCGTTGGTGACGGCCTCGCCGCGGACAAGGCCGTGACGAGGCCGTTACCGACGCACCAAGCGATCAACCCTGGTTGCAACCTTCGCCCATGACGCGGTACTGGAGCGTGTGCACCTGACCCTGATGGTCTTCATAGGTCATGGTGGCCGGCTCTACCTGGCAGGTTTCGGGAACGCCGGAAAGGTTGATGACCCGCTTGATATCCAATTTCATGCCGTACTCGTACTGCACGACCGGCTGGCTGGAAGTGGTTTGTGTCGATGCGGCAGCCTGGTTCGCGAAGGCGAACGACGACATACCGACCAAGGCAAGTATCAGGAGTGGTTTCATTTAGGTGGGCCTTCTAGGCAGTCAAACTCGTCGATTGACTTCTATGCCATCCTGGCGCGGAGAAGTTGTCATCGAACGGCGATGACACGAAGCACCGATCCCGCTTCACCTAACTGCGGAAGGGATACGCAAAATTCTACGCCTGCCCTGGAATACTTGAACCCCACAGTCGGATATTCACCCTTGCCAGTTTTGCAACAATCTGCGACAAAGCCGCCCTATGAACAGCCCCCAATACAGCCTGCTGGAAGGCACGCAACGTCGCGTGCTGACCCATTTCTACCGTGAGCATGGCTCGCGCATGCGCCCGGCTGCCGAGGGCGTACAGTGGGTGGCTCGTGCCGATGCGCTGGTGGGAGCCTTGAACCTTAGCGCCGTCGCAGAAGGTCACTGGCTGACCGGGCTGTTCACCGCCCCTGACTGGCGCGGTCGCGGCATTGCCGGTGAGTTGCTGGAGGCCGCCCTGGCCCACAGCTGCGGCCCGACCTGGCTGTTCTGCCACCCGGACCTGCAAGGCTTCTATCAACGCCGCGGCTTTGCCTGCACCGAGGCACTGCCCGGCGAGCTGGCCTCGCGGCTGGCGCGGTATCGGCGTGGCAAGGCCCTGGTGGCGATGGTGCGGGGTCAGTCGTCGCTGTTGGGGTCCAAGCCGGGGAACAGCACGTCGGTGTAGCCGAACTTGGCGAAGTCCTTGATGCGCGAGGGGTAAAGGCGGCCGATCAAGTGGTCGCACTCATGCTGCACGACACGAGCGTGGAAGTCGTCGGCAAAGCGATTGATCGGGTTGCCCTGGGGGTCCACGCCGTCGTAGCGGATGTGCTTGTAGCGCGGCACCACGCCGCGCAGGCCAGGCACCGACAGGCAGCCTTCCCAGCCATCCTCGACCTCATCAGACAAAGGCGTGATGACCGGGTTGAGCAGGATGGTACGCGGCACCGGCTCGGCATCCGGATAGCGCTCGCTGCGCTCGAAACCAAAGATCACCAGTTGCAGGTCGATGCCGATCTGCGGTGCGGCCAGGCCTACGCCACCCACGTGGGCCATGGTCTCGAACATGTCGTCGATCAATTGCTGCAATTCGGCGCTGCCGAGCATGCGCTCGGGCACCGGCTGGGCAATGCGCAACAGGCGCTCATCGCCCATTTTGAGAATGTCACGGATCATCTGGGGTTCGGCTCGCGTGTCTGGGGCTCGGGCTCTGGTTCTACAGGATGCTCATGCCCCAGCACAGTGATGGTGTCCTTGGGCTTTTCACCGGCGAAATCTTTCTCGCCAGGGTCCTTGCCCTCGGCCGACATGTGCTCGATCACGGCATTCATCTCCGCGCCCAGCAATAGCACGGCGGCAGAAATATAGAAATACAGCAGCAGCACGATGATTGCCCCGATGCTGCCGTACATGGCGTTGTAGTCGGCGAAGGTCTTCACGTAGTAACCAAAGGCCAGCGAGGCGATGATCCACACCACCACCGCCAGCACCGAGCCTGGGGTAATGAAGCGGAATTTCTGCTTCACATCGGGCATTACGTAGTAGATCAACGCCACCGCCACCATCATCAGGATGATGATCGCCGGCCAGCGCAGGATGGTCCACACCGTGACGATCACCTCCTGCATGCCGATCTGCGAAGCGATCCATTCCATCACCTGTGGACCCAGCACCATCAGCGCAGCCGCCGCCAACAGCATGCCGGCAATGCCGACCGTGTAGAAGATCGACAGCGGGATGCGCTTCCACACCGGGCGCCCCTCGGGAACATCATAGGCGGCATTCATCGCGCTCATCATCAGCCGCACACCGGCCGAGGCAGTCCACAGGGCGATGACGATACCCACCGACAGCAACCCGCCCTTGGACTGCTGCAACTGGTCGATCACCGGGTTCACCTGCTCCAGCGCCTGCGGCGGCAGCACCAGTTCGGACTGCAGGCGCAGCCAGGAGAAGAAGTCGGGCAAGTGCAGGAAGCCAATCAGGGCAATCAGGAACAATAGGAAGGGGAACAGCGAGAACAGCATCTGGTAGGCCAGCGCGGAGGCATAGGTGGACATCTCGTCGTCGAGAAATTCGCTGACGGTGCGCACCAGCACGCGGTGCAGTGGCAGGCCGCGCAGGTGGGGAAGAATCATAGCGTCTCCTTTCGCCGCTTGATCATCGTGGTTGCAAGTCTAATAGACCACGGCAGTAACGTACTGCTCCCTGGATAGAGCGGAAAAAACAACGGCCCCTCCTGGGGGCCGCCTTGTTCAAGCGCCGATCAAGGCTTTTTCAATGCATCTTTCACTTTGCCCTTGATCTGCTGGGCTTCGCCCTTGCGCTCCTGCATCTCGCCCTCGGCGCGCAGACGCTCGTTGTCGGTGGCCTTGCCGACGCCTTGCTTGACGTTGCCCACCGCTTCATTGGCCATGCCTTTGATTTTGTCTTTAGTGCCACTCATGGGAGTTCTCCTAAGGCGAGACACGTAGATCCGTGTCGACAAAAAGTCGACCGCTGCCCCACTGCAGGAGTTTCAAACATTTCAAATACCACTGCCGAACGGCACCCCGGCTTGCCCGGCGCCTGCGCGCCCCGCACAATGGCGGGCCTTACCCCAGCGTCAACTCGCAGGAACCTGCATGAAACTCGACAAACCCACCGCCATCGCCCGCCGCAACCAGGCGCTGGCACGGCCGGTGCTCGACCGCGACAACACCCTGTTCGCCATTCTCGACAAGAAGCGCAACCTGTGGTGGTTCGAAGTGCCCGCAGCGCTGCTGCGCAAGGGCCAGCCCGACTGGGTCAACCTGCTGCTGCACACCCCGGAAACCGACGAACTGCAGCACCTGAAAGTGCCGGTCAACTTCCTTCGCGCGCACCAGGAGCAGATGGAAATACGCCACCCCGGCAAGCGCCGCTCGACCATCAGCCTGGCCCTGAGCGCCGACCGCGATTCACTGCTGCGCGACACCCGCCCAGGCGGCGAGCAGCTGGATTTCAGTACCTTCGTGCAGGCCTGATTCAGGCCTTCTCGATACGGTCGTCATGGATGACGATGCGGCCCTGCTTGAACAACGCGCCAATGGCCTTCTTGAAGTTACCCTTGCTGACGTTGAACATCTGGCTGATGACCGCTGGGTCGCTCTTGTCGCACACCGGCAGCACCCCACCGGCTGCCTCCAGGCGCGCCATGATCTGCTCGTGCAGCCCGTCGGCAAGGGCCTGGCCCACCGGCTGCAGGCTCAAGGCGATCTTGCCGTCGGCGCGCAGTTCCTTGATGAACCCCTTCTCGTGCATGCCCGAACGCAGGAACTTGAACACCTCGTTCTTGTGGATCAGGCCCCAGTGGCGGTTGTTGATGATGGCCTTGAAGCCCAGCGGCGTTTCGCCTGCCACCAGCAGCTCGACCGGCTGACCGACCTTGTAGTCGACCGGGGTACGGTCCAGGTAGCGGTCCAGGCGCGCGGTGGCGGTAATGCGCCGGGTACGTTTGTCCAGGTAGGCATGGACCACGCAGTACTCGCCGATCTTCAGGGGCCGCGACTCTTCCGAGTACGGCATCAGCAGGTCCTTGGACAGCCCCCAGTCGAGGAAGATGCCGGCACCGTTGATGTCCTTGACCTTGAGGCTGGCGAACTCGCCCACCTGCATCTTCGGTTTCTCGGTGGTGGCGATCAGTTGGTCTTCGCTGTCGAGGTAGACGAACACGTTGAGCCAGTCGTCCAGCTCCAGGGCCGCGTCCTTGGGGAAGTAGCGCCGTGGCAAGAGGATCTCGCCGTCGGCGCCGCCATCCAGGTACAGGCCGAATTCCACGTGTTTAACGATTTGCAAACTGTTGTAACGCCCAAGCAGAGCCATTTCCGATGTTCCTCGAGACAAGGCGGCTATTCTACACCTCAACCGGCCAGGAACCACCGCGCCCAACCTGCGTCTATTGCCTGGCACATTCCAGCAAGGATTCGCGCATGCCATTTCGCCTGCTACAGTCGCTGCTTCTCGCACTGGCCTTCGCCCTGACCCTGTCGGCTTGCAGCCGTATCGACCTGGCCTATCGCAACCTCGACCGCCTCGTGCCGTGGTCGCTGGGCGACTACCTGGACATGAACCGCGAACAGCGGGCCTTGCTCGACGAACGGCTGAAGCAGCACCTGGCCTGGCACTGCAAGACCCAGCTGCCCGGCTACCTCGACTGGCTCGACCAGGTGCAGGCGATGGTGGCCAACAACGCCGTCACCGACCAGGCCTTGCAGCAACGCACCGCCGAGGCACGCGAGGCCATTGGCCGGGTGACCGAAGCCATCACCCCTTCGGCAACCGAATTGCTGCGCGGCATGAGCCAGGCCCAGGTAGAGGAGATGCGCCAGGCTTTCGACGAGGATATCGCCGAGCGCCGCAAGGAGTACGTCGACACCCCGCTGCCCAAGCAGATCGAAGCGCGCGCCACGCGCATGGAAAAACGCCTCGCCACTTGGTTCGGCGAGCTCAATGCCACCCAGCGCCTGCGGGTGATGACCTGGTCCCAGGCCCTGGGAGAGCAGAACCGCCAATGGATCGCCAACCGCGCCCACTGGCAGCAACAACTGCTGCTGGTGATGGACCAGCGTGACACACCGAGCTTCGAGCCACGCCTGGCGCAGTTGCTGCAGCGCAAGGAAAGCCTTTGGACTCCGGAATACCGCATTGCCTTCCAGAACACCGAGCGCGAGGCCCGCAGCCTGCTGGTGGACTTGATGCATGAAAGCAGCCCGGCCCAGCGCCAGTTCCTGCAACAACGCCTGGCCAAGGTGCGTAGCGACTTCAGCGAGTTGAAGTGCCTTAGAAGCTGACACCTGCTGTGGATTCTTCGCGGGCAAGCCTGCGCCTACCGGTAGCGCGAGGCCCCTGTGAGAGCGGGCTTGCCCGCGAAGCGGTTTGTACGATTACCGCCCCTTGCGCCGATACGGAAACACGTCGATCACCTTCCCTTCCCGGATCTTCTCCTGCAACCCCTGCCAGTAACCGGCATCGTACAGCTCCCCATGCAAGCGGCTGAACAACCGGCGCTGGCCGATATCGGCAAACAGAAACGGCGGGAATTCCTCGGGAAACACGTCCAGCGGCCCGATCGAGTACCACGGCTCGCCGGACATCTCGTCCTCCGGGTAGCGCGGCGGCGGAATGTGCCGGAAGTTCACCTCGGTGAGGAAACTGATTTCGTCATAGTCGTAGAACACCACCCGGCCATGGCGGGTGACACCGAAGTTCTTCAGCAGCATGTCGCCGGGAAAGATATTCGCCGCCGCCAACTGCTTGATCGCCAGGCCGTAGTCCTCCAGCGCCTCTAGCACCTGGGCTTCGCTGGCCTGCTCCAGGTACAGGTTGAGCGGGGTCATGCGCCGTTCGGTCCAGCAGTGACGCACCAGCACCGTGTCGCCTTCCAAGGCCACCGTGGACGGTGCCACCTCCAGCAGCTCGGCCAGGCATTCGGGATCGAACTTGGCACGAGGAAAGCGAAAGTCGGCGAACTCCTGGGTATCGGCCATGCGCCCGACGCGATCGACGCTTTTCACCAGGCGGTATTTCTCGATCACCGTGGCGCGGTCCACCGTCTTGGAGGGCGAGAAACGGTCCTTGATGATCTTGAACACGGTATTGAAGCCCGGCAGGGTGAACACGCTCATGACCATGCCGCGCACTCCAGGGGCCATGATGAAGCGGTCGTCGGTACTGGCCAGGTGGTTGATCAACGCGCGGTAGAACTCCGACTTGCCATGCTTGTAGAAACCAATGGAGGTGTACAGCTCGGCGATGTGCTTGCCCGGCAGGATGCGCTTGAGAAAGTTGACGAACTCCGCCGGCACCGGGACATCGACCATGAAGTACGAACGGGTGAAAGAGAAGATGATCGACACCTCGGCCTCGTCGGTAATCACGCCATCGGCCTCGATACCATGGCCTTCGCGGTGCAACAGCGGGATCACCAGCGGCCACTGCTCGTCCTGGGTATGCAGGCGGCCGACCAGGTAGGCGCCTTTGTTGCGGTACAGCACCGGCACGAACAACTCCACCGCCAGCGCCGGGTCCTTGCACACCCAGTCGGGCAGGCAATCGCGCAGTTGCAGCTCCAGGCGCGCCAGGTCGCCTTCCAGATCGCCGCAGGGCACCGAGAACGGATAGTCGGCGAGCATCGCCCGCAGCAGCGCATCGAGGCCGCCCCGGGCGCTGTAGGTCCGGGTCTGCGCGGCGCGCTCGCGGCCACGCATGGCCGGGCGGGTGGTGTGGATGAACATGCAGCCATCGCTGATCTGGTCGTGGCTGAACAGGCTGCAGAACAGCGAGTTGTACCAGGTCTCGGACAGCTCGTCGTCCAGGCGCGGGTCGATCAGGTGGATATAGGCGCTCTTGACCAGCGGCCACTGCTCGACATCCAGCAGCACGGCCTGCTCGAAACTGTCGCGCAACCAACCATTGACCTCGGCGACCTTCTCTTCGTACAGGTTGATACGCGCTGCCGCCGCCTGCTGTATCGCCTGCCACTGCGCCTGCTCGAAGCGCTGGCGGGCGCCCAGGGTGATCTGGCGGAAGTGCTCGCGGTAATTGTCGAAGCCATCGAGGATCATCCGGGCGATGGCGGCAGCGGGCCAGGGCTGGGTCATACGGTGGTCTCTGCGCAGGGTATAACGGCTGAGCTTAGTCCGATCCCGGCAACTCGCAGGCTCGAACGGCGTAACCGTCTGTTCCGAGCCACAGGGTTTGCGCGATTCGTGTGGGAGCGGGTTTACCCGCGAAGAGAACACCGCGGTGTATGGCACCGGCATCGCCGGTGTTCGCGGGTGAACCCGCTCCCACAGATTTCTCGCGTCTTATGAGAACGGTGATCCCCCGCGAATGACTTCACAAGAAACAACAGGCGTTGGTCCCGCCGCTCACGTAAACTCGCGCCCCTGCCCCCTGCCGGAGAATCATGTGAGCCCCATCGCCCTCACCCGCCTGCTGACCCTCGCCGCTGTCTGGGGGGCGAGTTTCCTGTTCATGCGCATCATCGCCCCGGTACTGGGCACGGTGCCGACGGCGTTCTTCCGTGTGTCGATCGCCTGCCTGGGGCTGGTGGCCATCATCGCGGCAGCCCGAGTGCGCTGGGACTTCAACGGCAAGCTCGGGGCCTGCCTGCTGCTGGGGATGATCAACTCGGGCATACCGGCCACCTTCTATTCGGTGGCCGCCCAGGTGCTGCCGGCTGGCTACTCGGCGATCTTCAACGCCACCACGCCGCTGATGGGCGTACTGATCGGCGCGCTGTTCTTTCGCGAGGCGATGACCCTGCCCAAGCTGTGCGGCATCTTCCTCGGCCTGTTCGGGGTCGGCATTCTCAGTGGCGCAGGCCCGGTGGCGCTGGATCTGGCACTGCTGCAGGGCGCGCTGTCGTGTCTGGCGGCGACCACCTGCTATGGCTTGGCCGGGTTCCTGGCGCGACGTTGGGTCAGCGACCTGGACAGCCGCCTGTCAGCCCTGGGCAGCATGCTCGGCGCCACCCTGATGATGACCCCACTGTTCGCCTGGAGCGCCCTGGCCCAGCCGCCTGCCAGCTGGGGTGGCTGGCAGGTGTGGCTGTCGTTGCTGGGCCTGGGCCTTGTTTGCACCGCGTTCGCCTACATCCTGTATTTCCGCCTGCTGGCCGAGATCGGGCCGATCAAGGCCAGTACCACCACCTTCCTGATTCCCGTGTTCGGGGTGCTGTGGGGCGCCTGGCTGCTGGACGAGCCGCTGTCGATGGCGCACCTGTATGGCGGGTTGATGATTGGCGTGGCGCTGTGGTTGGTGCTGCGTCCCGCGCGTCGCTGAAAACCGCGTTGCTCAGGCATCAGCTGTCTTGAGCATCGGCTTGCGAAATACGAACAACAGCCCTACCACGATCAGCCCCATGCCCAGCAGGCTCAGCGGTGCCAGGCGGTTGCCGAAGATAAGGAAGTCCATCACCGCCGTCACCGCCGGCACCAGGTAGAACAGGCTGGTGACATTGACCAGGTTGCCCCGCGCGATCAGCCGGTACAGCAGCAGCGTGGCCAACAGCGACACCACCAGCCCCATCCACAACAGCACGGCGACGAAGCTGCCAGTCCACTGTACGTGCAGCGGCTGCCACGGCGCGAACAGCGCGCACATCACAAAGCCTGCCAGGTACTGCAACGGCAAGGTCCCCATGGGGTTGTCGGCAATGCGTTTCTGCATGATCGAACCACAGGTCATGCTGGCGAGCGCCAGCAGGGCGAACAGCATTCCGACCAAGGACACCCCGCCCAGGTTGATGCCCTGGTACACCACCATGACCAACCCGGCCAGCCCGAGCCCCAGGCCGAACAGACGGCTCCAGGAACGCTGGCGCTCCATCAGGGCCACGGTGAGGATCGGTTGCACACCCATGACCGTAGCCATGACGCCTGGGGTGACCTGGGTATCGAGCGCCAGCAGGTAGAAGATCTGGTAGGCGCCCAGCAGCACCGCCCCGGTCGCCAGCGCTTGCAAGATGGCATCGCGCCGCCTGGGCCAGCGCAGCCCGAGCAAGGGGGCGAGCAGCAGCAGGCCGCCGAGCGCCAGCAACGAGCGCAACAAGAGAAACGCAAAGGGGCTGGCCTGGGTCAGGCCGAGCTTGGAGACGATCGCCCCGCTGCTCCACAGCAGGACGAACAGGCTGGTAGTGGCCGCCGAGGCCACGGATGCTTTGGAAAAGACAGACATGTATTGCCACCTGTTGTTTGGCAAATGAGCCGAACGGCGGACGGGTCGCGAGGAAAGTGCGAGGGAAATGCCGCCGTGTTCAGTGAGGTGCGAGGTATGGAGGGCCGATCAGCCCAGCACGACCACGCTTGGGGGCGCTACCACGCCCCGCACCACGTCACTGACAGGTGGTGGGTAGTGACTGATCATGGCCGGCTGCTGGCTGCCACGCACGACCACGCCCGCGACAGGCGCGAGAACAGAGGCGATGGTGGAAGGGACGGCTGGCATGAACAGGTCTTCGGAAGAGGTGAATATTTCGGAATATATCGACGAAGCCATCGCAGGGCAAGCCCGCGATGGCACGCGCTCAGATAACGCCAGGCCTCAGAAAAGCCATTTGACCAGCAAATACGCCACCACCACCGCCAGCACCGGCCGCAGCACGCGGTAGGCCTTGGGGTTGGCACGCTTGAACTGCTTCACATGGCCGCTGATGCGGTTGCTGAAGCGCTTGCTCCAGGCATACGCCTGGTTGATCCCGCCCACGCGCTCGTCATCGAGGTTCTGCGGCGCGGTAGCGCGTCCGAGGAAGGCGCTGACCTTGCGGTTGACGCGGGTCATGAAGGCATTGCTCAGCGGGCGCTCGATGTCGCAGAACAGGATCACCCGGGTGACGTCCGTCTCGTTCTTCACCCAGTGCACGTAGGTTTCGTCGAACATCACATCCTCGCCGTCGCGCCAGGCATACACCTGGCCATCGACGTAGATGCGGCAGTTGTCCGAATTGGGCGTGGACAGCCCCAGGTGGTAGCGCAGGGAACCGGCGAACGGGTCACGGTGCGGGTTCAGGTGGCTGCCGCCGGGCAGCAAGGCAAACATCGCACCCTTGACGTTGGGAATGCTGCTCACCAGTTCGACAGTCCTGGGGCACAGCGCTTCGGCCGAGGGCAGCGGCTTGTCGTACCATTTCAGGTAGAAACGCTTCCAGCCCTTCTTGAAGAACGAGCCGAAACCGGCGTCGTTGTCCTTCTCGGCGGCGCGAATGTAACCCTCGTCGAACAGGCGCATGGCCTCTTCGCGAATCACCTGCCAATTGTCCTTGAGCACGTCCAGTTCCGGGAAGCGCTGGCGGTCCAGGTAAGGCTTGGACGGCACGCCGGAGAACAGGTACATCAGGCTGTTGTACGGGGCGAACAGCGCCGAGTGATTGACGAACTGGCGCAGCACCGGTAGGCGGGCCTTGCCGCGCAGGTGCACGAATAGCACGCTGGCGAAGAACACCAGTAGTACGCCGGCCTTGGCGAGGAAGGAAAAAGTCATGCAACACTCCTTGGAGGGGAAATCTGGCCATCCCCGAATAGCCGGACATCATAAACCCATCCGGCCCCGGTAAAAACAACCGGGGCCGGATCGCAGTGTTGGCTATTTTGCAACAAAGGGCTCAGGCCGCATTGCCATGGATCAGCGGCGGCCCTGGCGCAGCAGATGCTTACTGCTGGTTTTCCTGCTCGGTGAACAGGTCGGCGAACAGCATGCTCGACAGGTAGCGCTCGCCGGAGTCCGGGAGGATCACCACGATGGTCTTGCCCTGCATCTCGGGTTTCTCGGCCAGGCGCACCGCGGCTGCCATCGCCGCGCCGCAGGAAATACCGCAGAGAATGCCCTCCTCCTGCATCAGCCGCAGGGCCATGGCCTTGGATTCGTCATCGCTGACGGTCTCGACCTGGTCGATGATCGACAGGTCGAGGTTCTTCGGCACGAAGCCTGCGCCGATACCCTGGATCTTGTGCGGGCTGGGCTTGAGCTCCTGGCCGGCCAGGGTCTGGCTGATCAGCGGCGAGGCCAACGGCTCCACCGCTACCGACAGAATCGACTTGCCCTGGGTGTGTTTGATGTAGCGCGATACCCCGGTGATGGTGCCGCCAGTGCCGACGCCCGCCACCAGTACGTCGACGGCGCCATCGGTGTCGTTCCAGATCTCGGGGCCAGTGGTCTTCTCATGGATGGCCGGGTTGGCCGGGTTGTCGAACTGGCCCGGCAGGAAATACCTGGCCGGGTCCGAGGCGACGATTTCGTTGGCCTTCTTGATCGCACCCTTCATGCCCTTGGCCGGCTCGGTCAGCACCAGCTCGGCACCCAGGGCCTTGAGCACCTTGCGCCGCTCCAGGCTCATCGAGGCCGGCATGGTCAGCAACAGTTTGTAGCCACGGGCGGCGGCGACGAACGCCAGGCCAATGCCGGTGTTGCCGGAAGTAGGCTCGACGATGGTCATGCCCGGCTTGAGCTTGCCGCTGCCCTCGGCGTCCCAGACCATGTTCGCGCCGATCCGGCATTTCACCGAGTAGCCTGGGTTGCGACCCTCGACCTTGGCCAGGATGGTCACCCCGCGCGGGGCGATGCGGTTGATCTGCACCAGCGGCGTGTTGCCGATGGAATGGGCGTTGTCTGCGTAGATACGGCTCATGGCAGCGGTCCTTGAACGAGCGGGAAAGCTTCAAGGGTAAGCCTGCCCCACCAGGCCGTAAAGCCCGTTCGAACTCCCGCGCGCAGGCTGTGGTCCACCGCACATCCCGCCCCTGGAGAGCCTTCGATGAAAGCCCGCTACCGTTGGCCGCTGGTGGCCCTGGGCAGCCTGATCGTGCTGCTGGTGGCCCTGCACCTGGCCCTGCCTTACCTTGTGCGCAACTACCTCAACGACAAGCTCGCCGACATGGGCGAGTACCGTGGCCAGGTGATCGACGTGGACCTGGCCTGGTGGCGCGGCGCATACCAGATCAACGGACTGAAGATCGTCAAGGTCAGTGGCAAGGTGCCCGTGCCGCTGCTCGAGGCACCGCTGATCGACCTGTCGGTGAGCTGGCAGGCACTCTGGCAGGACCAGGCCGTGGTGGCCGAGGTGACGTTCGTCGAGCCGGTGCTGAACTTTGTCGACGGCGGTAGCCAGCAGGCATCGCAGACCGGCCAGGGCACCGACTGGCGCCAGCAGCTGGAAAAGCTGCTGCCCATCACCCTCAACGAAGTGCGCATCGATAACGGTACCCTGGTCTTTCGCAACTTCACTTCCAAGCCACCGGTGGAGCTAAAGGCCACCCAGCTCCAGGCCAGTATCCGCAACCTGACCAACGTACGCGACGCCCAGGGCCGACGCGACGCCAGTTTCGAAGCCACCGCCCGGCTGCTGGGCGATGCGCGGGCCGAAAGCCGCGCCACCTTCGACCCCTTCAGCGACTTCGACGACTTCGACTTCCGCCTGCGCGCCACTGGCATTCAACTGCGCAGCCTCAACGACTTCGCCAGCGCCTACGGCAAGTTCGATTTCAATGCCGGCCATGGTGACGTCGTGATCGAGGCGCAGGCCGAAGGTGGCCAGCTCAATGGCTACATCAAGCCGCTGCTGCGCGATGTGGACGTGTTCAACTGGCAGCAGGATGTCGAGAACAAGGACAAAGGCTTCTTCCGCTCGGTGTGGGAGGCGCTGGTGGGCGCCAGCGAAACGGTGCTCAAGAACCAGCCGAAGAACCAGTTCGCCACCCGCGTGGAGCTCAGCGGCAGTGTGCACCAGCAGGACATCAGCGCCTTCGAGGCATTCTTGCAGATACTGCGCAACGGCTTCGTCCAGGCGTTCAATGCACGCTATGAGCAACCTGCTCCTGATTCCGACTGAAACAGACGTGACGGACCATTCAGGGACTGAATGACGGGTCTGCGTTTCCAGCTTCCAGGGCGCGGGGTATAGTCGCTGACGAATTATAAATATGTGTTGCCAGCGCCGGCCTCTTCGCGGGTAAACCCGCTCCCACAGGTATTGCATGACTCCTGTGGGAGCGGGTTTACCCGCGAAGAAGCCGCCCCTGCCCCCCAGAGGATCGGTTCATGAAGTTCGAAGGCACCCGCGACTACGTCGCCACAGACGACCTGAAGCTTGCGGTCAACGCGGCGATCACCCTGGAGCGCCCGCTGCTGGTCAAAGGCGAGCCTGGCACAGGCAAGACCATGCTCGCCGAGCAACTGGCGGCATCCTTCGGCGCCCGCCTGATCACCTGGCACATCAAGTCCACCACCAAGGCCCACCAGGGCCTTTACGAGTACGACGCGGTCAGCCGCCTGCGCGACTCGCAGCTGGGCGTGGACAAGGTCCATGACGTACGTAACTACCTGAAGAAAGGCAAGCTGTGGGAGGCCTTCGAGGCCGATGAGCGGGTCATCCTGCTGATCGATGAAATCGACAAGGCCGACATCGAGTTTCCCAACGACCTGTTGCAGGAACTCGACAAGATGGAGTTCTACGTCTACGAAATCGACGAGACCATCAAGGCCAGGCAGCGCCCGATCATCATCATTACCTCCAACAACGAAAAAGAGCTGCCCGACGCCTTCCTGCGCCGCTGCTTCTTCCACTACATCGCCTTCCCCGACCGCAGCACCCTGCAGCAGATCGTCGACGTGCACTATCCGAACATCAGCCAGTCGCTGGTCAGCGAGGCGCTGGACGTGTTCTTCGACGTGCGCAAGGTGCCGGGCCTCAAGAAAAAGCCCTCCACTTCCGAGCTGGTCGACTGGCTCAAGCTGCTGATGGCCGACAACATCGGCGAAGCGGTACTGCGCGAGCGCGACCCGACCAAGGCCATCCCGCCGTTGGCCGGTGCCCTGGTGAAGAACGAGCAGGATGTGCAACTGCTCGAGCGCCTGGCGTTCATGAGCCGACGCGGCAACCGCTGAGGGGCTGGCCATGCTGCTCAACCTGTTCAACGAAATGCGCGCGGCCAAGGTACCGGTGTCGGTGCGCGAGCTGCTCGACCTGCACCATGCCCTGCAACGCCACGTGGTGTTCGCCGACATGGACGAGTTCTACTACCTGGCCCGCGCCATCCTGGTGAAGGACGAGCGCCACTTCGACAAGTTCGACCGTGCCTTCGGCGCCTATTTCAAGGGGCTGGAGAACCTCGACCGGCACCTCGAGGCGTTGATTCCGGAAGATTGGCTGCGCAAGGAGTTCGAGCGTTCGCTCACCGATGAAGAGCGCGCGCAGATCCAGTCCCTGGGTGGGCTGGACAAGCTGATCGAGGAATTCAAGAAGCGCCTCGAAGAGCAGAAGGAACGCCACGCCGGCGGCAACAAGTGGATCGGCACCGGCGGCACCAGCCCGTTCGGCTCGGGCGGCTTTAACCCCGAGGGCATCCGCGTGGGCGAGGCTGGCAAGCGCCAGGGCAAGGCGGTCAAGGTGTGGGACCAGCGCGAGTACAAGAACCTCGACGACCAGGTCGAGCTCGGCACCCGCAATATAAAACTGGCCCTGCGCCGCCTGCGCAAGTTCGCTCGCGAGGGCGCGGCCGAGGAGCTGGACATCGACGGCACCATCGACCACACCGCACGCGATGCGGGCCTGTTGAACATCCAGATGCGCCCGGAACGGCGCAACACGGTCAAGCTGCTGTTGCTGTTCGACATCGGCGGCTCGATGGACGCCCACGTGAAGGTCTGCGAAGAGCTGTTCTCGGCCTGCAAGACCGAGTTCAAGCACCTGGAGTACTACTATTTCCACAACTTCGTCTATGAGTCGGTGTGGAAGAACAACCTGCGCCGCACCTCCGAGCGCTTCTCGACCTTCGACCTGCTGCACAAGTACGGCGACGACTACAAGGTGGTGTTCGTTGGCGACGCGGCCATGGCGCCCTATGAGATCACCCAGCCGGGCGGCAGCGTCGAGCACTGGAACGAGGAAGCCGGGTACGTGTGGATGCAACGCTTCATGGAGAAATTCAAGAAGATCATCTGGATCAACCCCTACCCGAAACAGACCTGGGACTACACCGCCTCGACCCATCTGGTGCGGGACCTGGTCGAGGACAAGATGTTCCCGCTGACCTTGCAGGGCTTGGAAGACGGGATGCGCTACTTGTCCAAGTAGTGTTGCCTGCACTGGCCCTATCGCGGGACAAGCCCGCGATAGGCCGCCGAGTCAGCACCAACGTTGCCGATACGCTTGCTGCTCGCGCCACGCCTCATCCTGCACCACCGCCGTGAACCGCACCTGCGCCCCCGGCATGCACTGCGCCAACTGCGCCAATGCTAACGGCGTCAATGCGCCCAACCGCGGATACCCACCAATGGTCTGCCGGTCATTGAGCAGCACGATCGGCTGCCCATCCGGCGGCACTTGTACCGCGCCCAAGGGAATGCCCTCGGAAATCATTGGCGCCCCCTGGTACTCCAGCTGCGGCCCGAGCAGTCGAATGCCCATGCGGTCGCCACGCGCATCCAGGGTCCAGTCGCGGTTGAACACCTCGAACAGGCTGGTGCCACTGAAATAGCCGATCTGCGCGCCCATCACCAGGTCCAGCACTGGATGGTCGGCGTAGATCAGGCGCAGCGGCTCGGGCACCTCACGCAGTGCTGGAGCGTCACCGGCGAAGCGCAATACCTGCCCCTTGCCCAGCGCCTCACCATGACCTTCGATACCGCCCAATTCCTCACGTACCACTGTGGAGCAACTGCCCAGTACCGCCGCCCCCCGGAATCCGCCCGTCGCCGCCAGGTAGGCACGAATGCCCTGGCGCGGCTGCCTGAACACCAGGCGCTGACCTTTGTTCAGGGTGAAGCTGCGCCAGGGCGCTACGGGCTCATCGTCGATGCGGGCATCCAGGTCGGCACCGGCCAGGGCCAGCACGCAATCGGCCTCGGCCACTACGCTGAAACCACCCAGCGCCACTTCCACCACCGGCGCGCCCAACGCATTGCCCAGCAGCCAGTTGGCCCAGTTCATCGCCACCCAATCCAGCGCGCCGCCTTGAGTCACGCCCAGGTGGCGCACGCCGAAGCGCCCGCCATCCTGCAACTGGCACAGCGCGGTGCTGGCCTCGATCTTCAACTGCGTCATGCCTGGGCCTCCAGCGGGCTGTCGTCGCCGCCCAATGCCAAGAATTCATTGCGCGACACCGCCACGAAACGCACCCGATCGCCAGGTTGCAGCAGGCTATAGCCCTCACGATCACGGTCGAACAGGCGCACTGGGGTACGCCCGATCAGGTTCCAGCCGCCCGGCGACACCGCCGGGTAGGCGGCGGTCTGGCGTTCGGCGATGCCCACGCTGCCAGCTGCCACGCGCTTGCGCGGGGTGCTCAGGCGCGGCGTGGCCAGGCGCTCGTCCACAAGGCCCATGAAGCCGAAGCCTGGGGCGAAACCCAGGGCGAATACCGGGTACTCACGCTCGCTGTGCGCGCGCACCACCCCGCCCTCGCCAAGGCCGCTGCGGGCCGCCAGCACAGGGAGTTCCGGGCCGACACTTGGGTGGTACCACACGGGAATTTCGTGCCGACGGCCCGTGTTGCCGGCATCTGGCTGCAGGTCGCGCAACGCCTCTTGAATGCGCATCCGTGCCTCGCCGGGGGCCAGCTCGGACTGCACCATCAGCGTGGTGTAGGACGGTACCAGGTCCACCAGGTGCTCGCCGAACGCCTGGCTCAGGCGTTGGCTGGCAGCGAGGATCCACGGCATGTTGGCTTCATCGATGGCATCGAACAAGCGCACCATCAGACTGTCGATCGCCACCACTTCGATACGTGGGTTCATGCCTGCTCCAGCGCATCGAGGGCCTGGCGGATCTGGCGCACCGCTGCCACCGAGCTTTCGTTGTCGCCATGTACGCACAAGGTGCTGGCGTGCAAGTGCAGCGCACTGCCATCGTCGGCCACCAGCGCCTCGCCACGGGCCAGGCGAATGGCTTGATCGAGCACCTGCGCCGGATCATGGTGCACAGCACCCGGCAAACGCCGCGACACCAGGTGGCCGCTGGCGGTATAGGCACGGTCGGCGAATGCCTCGAACCACAGTGGCACACCGATTTCATCGCCCAGGGCCTGGGCGACGCGGTCGTCGGCGGTGGCCATCAGCATCAGCGGCAGGTTGGCGTCATAGGCGGCCACTGCTTCCAGCACGGCACGCAGCTTGAGCGGGTCGGCCATCATGTCGTTGTAGAGCGCGCCATGGGGCTTAACGTAGGCCACCCGCCCGCCCAGCACCTTGCAGATGCCATCCAGCGCGCCGATCTGGTAATGCAGCAGGTCGCGGATTTCTTCCATGCTGCACGCCATCGAGCGACGGCCGAAGCCAACCAGGTCCGGGTAGGCCGGGTGGGCGCCGATGGCTACCCCGTGTTCCAGCGCCAGGCCCACGGTGCGGCGCATGATGCTGGGGTCGCCGGCATGGTAGCCACAGGCGATGTTGGCGCAGTCGACGTACGGCATCACCTCGGCATCCAGCCCCATGCGCCAGCTGCCGAAACTTTCGCCCATGTCGCAATTGAGTAGCAGGCGTTTCACCTGGCGTGCTCCTGTTCGAGGGTTCATGTTGCCTACCTTACCGTGCCTGGAGCTCTTTGCCGCGGGTTTCCGGCAGGCTGAGCGCCGCGAGGATCACCACGCCATAGGAAACCGCCGCGAAGCCGCCGATGCCCAGGCCCAGCGATACCTTCTGGCTGAGCAGGCCGATCAGCAGCGGGAAGAAGGCGGCGATGGCACGGCCGATGTTGTAGCAGAACCCCTGCCCCGAGCCACGAATGCGGGTGGGGAACAGCTCGGTGAGGAACGAGCCCATGCCGCTGAAAATGCCCGAGGCGAAGAAGCCTAGCGGGAAGCCCAGCCACAGCATCACGCCATCG
This sequence comes from Pseudomonas sp. LS_2, assembly GCF_042709235.1. Classification (NCBI taxonomy): domain Bacteria; kingdom Pseudomonadati; phylum Pseudomonadota; class Gammaproteobacteria; order Pseudomonadales; family Pseudomonadaceae; genus Pseudomonas; species Pseudomonas sp. LS_2. The sequence goes on from NZ_JAVAYC010000010.1 coordinate 129,358, forward strand.
CTGACCGACATCTGCGTGTACAGCAGTACGATCACGAACGAACCCACGGCGAACAGGATGAAGTTCTTCTTGCGGCCCAGGATGTCGGTGAGGTAGGCGCTGATCACATAGCCCACGTACGAGCCGACGATCACCATCGCCAGGTAGCCGCCGGTGCCCAGCACGCTGAGGCCACGTTCGTTCTTCAGGAAAGTCGGCAACCAGGAGGTAATGGCGTAGTAGCCACCGAGCGCGCCGGTGGTCAGCAGCGAGGCACGCAGGGTGATCCACAGCATGCCGGGGGCGAAGATTTCGTAGAAGTGCGAGGGTGCCTCGGCCTGCTCGACTTTCTTGGCTTCGCGGTACACCTCGGGGTCTTTCACCAGGCGGCGCACGAAAATCACGAAGATGGCCGGCAGCAAACCCAGCAGGAACAGCGCGCGCCAGGCGTACTCTGGCGGCAGCAGGGAGAACAACAGCGCGTACAGGATGGCGGTCAGGCCCCAGCCGATGGCCCAACCTGACTGCACCATGCCCACCGCCTTGCCGCGGTCCTGGGCGCGGATCACCTCACCGATCAACACCGCGCCAGCGGTCCACTCGCCGCCAAAGCCGAAGCCCATCAGGGTACGGGCGATCAACAGCTGCTCGTAGTTCTGCGCGAAGCCGCACAGGAAGGTGAAGAACGCGAACCACAGTACCGTCAGTTGCAGGGTGCGCACCCGGCCGATGCGGTCGGAGAGGATGCCAGCGATCCAACCGCCCAGGGCCGAGGCGATCAGCGTGCTGGTGTGGATCAGTCCGGCCTCGGCGGTGCTGATGCCCCACAGCGCGATCAGGGTGGGGATGACGAAGCTGAGCATCTGGGTGTCCATGCCGTCCAGGCCATAGCCAATCTTGCAGCTCCAGAAGGTGCGTCGTTGCTGAGTGTCGATGTCGCGGTACCAGGCGAAGGGGCCGCTCGAAGGTCGGGCGGGGGCCTGCGGTTGCACGCCGGTCGGGTTCATGAATGCCTCGGCTTGTTGGTATTGTTTTACGGACGACGCGCGGCGTCGTGGCCTGGCACCATTGTTCAAAGGCCGCGCCGTTTGCGTCCAACGAGAAAAACCTCGGGTCTGGAACAAGAAAAACCGATCATGAACCTACGTTTCCTCGAAACCTTCGTCTGGGTCGCCCGACTCAAGAGCTTTCGCCTCACCGCCGAGAAGCTGTTCACCACCCAGGCGTCGGTATCCAGCCGTATCGCCGCACTGGAGGCCGACCTTGGCGTGAAGCTGCTGCTGCGCGACTCGCGCGGCGTGAGCCTGACACCCGGAGGTAGCAAAGTGCTGGAATACGCCGAGCACATGCTCGACACCGCCCAGTCCATGAAACAGTCGCTGGGCGGCGAGCGCGCCAAGGTCGGGCGCATTCGCCTGGGGGTGATGGACACGGTGATCCACACCTGGATGAGCGCGTTGGTAGCCGAACTGAGCGTGCTCTACCCGCAGGTGGAAATCGAATTGGTCGCCGATACGGCGTTGAACTTGCGCGAACAGCTGCAAAAAGGCTTTCTCGATGTGATCCTGCAAACCGACCTGGTGCGCGAGACGACTGTCCGCAGCCTGGACCTGGCGCGCTACCCGATGGGCTGGGTGGTGGCCGCAGGCTCGCTGCACCAGCGCAGCTACGCCTCGCTGGCGGAACTGGCGCGCGAGCGGGTCATCACCTTCTCGAAGAACTCACGTCCGCACCAGGAGGTGCAAAGCCTGCTGCAAGCCGCAGGCGCCCAGGCGCCGAGGTTGAACTGCGTAAACTCGGTGGCGGCGATCACCCGGCTGCTGCGCGATGGCTTCGGCATCGGCGCCCTGCCCCCGGCGTTGGTCGATGCGGAACTGGCGCGAGGTGAGCTGGTGCTGCTGGCCGGCCTGGAGCCGCCGCCGAGCCTGGAGCTGGTGGTGAGCTGGCAGACGGGGGTGGAGTTGGTAGACGAGGTGGTGACCTTGTGCAGGCAGGTGCTGGCGCGTTATGCGCAGGATGTGGGGGAGCAGAGGATTGTGTTGGTCTGAAAAACGGCGGCGCCCTTTTCGCGGGTAAACCCGCTCCCACAAGTACGGCGCCGTTTTCAAGTACAGCGCTGTACCTGTGGGAGCGGGTTTACCCGCGAAAAGGGCGCCACAGAAAGCCCTGCCTAGCGCCAGCTCTCCTTCACCGACTTGCGCCGCCCGCCGAGAATCACCCAGCCAACCACCAGCAACAGGCTCTCGACCACGAACGCCAGCAGGAAGCCAGCACCAATACCCCAGCCAACGGCCTCAGGCACCAGCAAAATCTGGTAGCTGTAGCCCTTGAGCGTCTCCTCGCGCAGCTGCGGGTCGGGCTGGGCCAGCACATGCCAGCTGCGGCTCACCCAGCTGCCTTGCAGCGCCTGCCATTCGTTCTCCAGCAACTGGTTGCGGATCATCAGGCTTTCGATGCTGTTCGCATCGCTGTTGAACACCGGGTCGTCACTGCTGCGGTAGTGCCGCAACAACGCCTGCAGGTCGCCGTTGAAGAAGCGCGTGGCGGTTTCCTGGAAGCCCGACAGCGCCTGGCGCGACTCCAGCAAGTGCGCCTCGACCCGCTGGCTGTAGTCCTTGACCAGCCCCGGCACCTGGATACCGGCCAGCAGGCCGAAGGTGAACAGCAACAAACGCAGGTAGCTTCTGAACATGCGGTGTCCTTACCCCTTGGCGACGCACTCGCCATGTCGCCACAGGGCCCATTGACCTGGGGCGTACTGCTGCCAGGTCTCGTTCTCGGTCAGGGCCTCGGTGGCGATCACCGTGACCACGTCGTTGGGAGTGGTTTCGGCCTGGAAATCCACGATCAGGTCGACATCCTTCAACCGCGCAGCGCCGAACGGCGCGCGTCGGGTAATGTGCACAAGCTTGGTCGAGCAGAAGCAGAACAGCCAGTCGCCGTCGCTGAGCAGGCAGTTGAACACGCCCTTGCCGCGGTATTCGGCGCAGGCCGAGACCAGCACCGGCAGCAGTTGCTCAACGGCCACCGGCTCCGGAAACGCTTCGCGCACGCGGTTGAGCAAATCGCAGAACGCCGCTTCGCTGTCGGTGTCGCCAACGGGCCGGTAGAAGGTGGTGCGCCCGTGCAGGTCGGCCAACTGGCCGTTGTGCGCGAAGCACCAGTTGCGCCCCCACAGTTCGCGCACGAACGGGTGGGTGTTGGACAGGCAGACCTTGCCGACGTTGGCCTGGCGGATGTGGCCGATGACCACCTCGCTCTTGATCGGGTAGCGCTGCACCAGGTTGGCTACTTCCGACTCGCTGCTCGCCGCCGGGTCCTGGAACAGGCGCAGGCCGCGCCCTTCGTAGAAGCCGATGCCCCAGCCATCGCGGTGCGGGCCGGTACGCCCGCCACGTTGCATCAGTCCTGTGAAACTGAAGACGATATCGGTGGGAACGTTGGCGCTCATGCCCAGCAATTCACACATAAGGTTGGCTCCGTCCTAGACCCGCGGCTCGACGCGACCGCCCGTGGCGCCGGGGCGGCGTGGCGGCAGCGGCGCGGGCTCCTCGAGGTAGCGGTCGCGACGGTCGGCCGTCACCTCGGCCGGTGCCGTTACTTCAGCGTCCTCGGCGGCCTGGCGCCTGGCAGCGGCCTCGGCCTTCTCGCGGCGAGCACGGGCGCGCTTTTCCAGGGGCCAGCGGATGAACACGAACACCGCATACAGGACGAAGGCGATAAGGCCGTACATGGCAAGGTCGGATGCCGCGCGCCAGGCGTTGTTGCCGACCTTGAAGGCGACGTCCAGAGCGGTGATGGCAATGGCCGGGGCGAAGGCCTCCTTGACCGGGTCGACAATGGTCGGGGTCAGCAGCAGCACCGCCACGATCACCCGCAGCGGCTCGCGCAGCCAGCGCCACATCCAGCCGGTGAATTTGAAACTCACCCACAGGCAGCCCAGGGCGGCAAGGGCGTACAGGCCCCAGGCGAGGGTATAGTCGTTCTCGGTCATGGTGTTCGTGCAAGCCAGGCAAAGAGGCGCCTATGATAAACACTTTTGCGGGCGCAGGCGCCCCCCAGTCCTCAGCCCAGAGATCGCCCATGCAGACCATCACCGCCCCTATCGCTCACCAAGCCGAAGGCTCCGACCCCTACGCCTGGCTGCAAGACCGCGACACGCCCGAGGTCCTGGCCTACCTGAACGCCGAAAACGCCTACCAGGAAAGCTGCCTGGCAAGCCAAGCGCCCCTGCGCGAGCAACTGTTCGAGGAAATCAAGGGCCGCATCCTGGAAACCGACCTTTCGCTGCCCTCGCCCTGGGGCCCTTACCTGTACTACACCCGCACCACCGCCGGCGACGAGTACCCTCGCCACTACCGCTGCCCGCGCCCGGCCGACGACAGCAACACCGTCGATGAAAGCCAGGAGCAGCTGCTGCTCGACCCCAACGAGCTGGCCGCCGGCGGCTTCCTGGCCCTGGGCGCATTCAACGTCAGCCCCGACCACAAGCTGCTGGCCTACAGCCTCGATACCAGCGGCGACGAGATCTACACCCTGTACATCAAGGACCTGGCCAGCGGCTGCTTCAGCGCCCTGCCCTTCGACAACTGCGACGGCAGCATGACCTGGGCGAACGACAGCCGCACGCTGTTCTTCGCCGAACTGGACGACACCCACCGCCCCTGGCGCCTGATGCGTCACACCCTGGATGAGCAAGGTGCGCAGCAGGTGTTCGAAGAACCCGACGGGCGCTTTTTCCTGCACTGCTACCGCGCCAGCTCCGAGCGCCAGTTGGTGCTGCTGCTCAACAGCAAGACCACCAGCGAAGCCTGGGTGCTCGACGCCGCGACACCGCACGCGCAATTCCAGTGCCTGGCGCCGCGCGAGGAAGGCCACGAATACTTCCCCGACCATGGCCAGCTCGACGGCCAGTGGCGCTGGTTCATCCGCAGCAACCAGCACGGCATCAACTTCGCCCTGTTCCAGGCCCCCGCCGACCACGTCCCCAGCCGCGAGCAATGGCAGGTGCTGGTGGCGCACCGCGACGACATCATGCTTGAAGGCCTTAGCCTGAACGCCGACGCCCTGAGCCTGAGCCTGCGCGAAGGCGGCCTGCCGATCATCGAGGTGCATCCTCGGGGTCTTGCGGCCTACCGCGTCGAACTGCCGGACGCCGCCTACAGCCTCTACGTGCAGGACAGCCTGGAGTTCACCAGCCCACGCATCCGCCTGCGCTACGAGGCGCTTAACCGCCCGGCCCAGGTACGCCAGCTGGCTCTTGCCAGCGGGCAGCAACAGGTGCTCAAGCAAACCCCGGTGCTCGGCCCGTTCGATGCCGACGACTACATCAGCCAGCGCCTGTGGGCGACCGCCAAGGATGGCACCCAGGTGCCGATCAGCCTGGTGCGCCGCCGCGACACCCTGGGCCAGCGCGTGCCGCTGTACCTCTATGGCTACGGCGCCTACGGCGAAAGCCTCGACCCGTGGTTCTCCCACGCCCGCCTGAGCCTGCTCGAACGCGGCGTAGCCTTTGCCATCGCCCACGTGCGTGGCGGCGGCGAGCTGGGCGAGGCCTGGTACCGGGCCGGCAAGCAAGAGCACAAGCAGAACAGCTTCGACGACTTCATCGCCTGCGCAGAGCATTTGATCGCCGAGGGCGTAACCACCCGCGAACGCCTGGCAATCAGTGGTGGCAGTGCCGGTGGCCTGCTGATGGGCGCGGTGCTCAACCAGCGCCCGGAACTGTTCCGCTGCGCCATCGCCGAGGTGCCGTTCGTCGACGTGCTCAACACCATGCTCGACCCCGAGCTGCCGCTGACCGTCACCGAGTACGACGAATGGGGCAACCCCGAAGAGCCTGAGGTGTACGACCGAATCAAGGCCTATGCCCCCTACGAGAACGTCACGGCCCAGGCCTACCCGGCCATGCTGGTGATCGCCGGCTACAACGACAGCCGCGTGCAGTACTGGGAGGCGGCCAAGTGGGTGGCGCGCCTGCGCACCCTGAAGACCGACGATCACCTGTTGCTGCTCAAGACCGAGATGGGCGCCGGCCACGGCGGCATGAGCGGACGCTACCAGGGGCTGCGCGACGTGGCGCTGGAATATGCGTTCGTCTTCAATGAACTGGGCGTGGTGTAAAACGCGTTTTTCGTTGTCGAACGTTTCGGTCACCCAACAAGGCAGCGCAAACCCGCTCCCACAGGGTACGCAGCGCACTCCAGATTTTCGACGAAGAACAAAACATGCACGACCCGACCCATCTCAACACCGAAATCCGCGACATGCTGCTGGACTGCGGGCTGTTCGACAGCCTGCCACCAGCCGACTGCCTTAGCGCCGCTGGCTACTTCAGCCTGGCCAGCATGAGCGAGGGCGAAACCATCTTCCAGGAGGGTGACGCCGGGACCTTCATGTGCATCCTGCACCGCGGCGTGGTCTCGGTGCGCAAGACCGACGGCAGCGGTGCGCAGGTGGAAATCGCCACCCTGCGCAAGGGCCGGGCCTTTGGCGAGATGGCCGTGCTCGACGGCGAGCGGCGCTCGGCGAGCTGCGTGGCAGCCAGCGATTGCCAATTGCTGACCCTGGGCCGCGACTCGCTGGACAAGATGCTCAACGAAGCCCCGCGCATCGCCGCGCGGATCATTCGTGCGCTGGCCGTGGCGCTGTCCAGGCGCCTGCGCATGCAGGACGGCCAGCGCCTGGCGCAGCAGGTCTAGTCAGCTTTCGGTGCTGGCTTGCCAGGGTCCGGCGAAAGGCCCGGCAAGGGCTGGTCCTTCGGCGGGCCGGGCACCGGTATCGGCGGCAGCAAGGGCGCGCCGGGCTGGCTGTCATGGGCCTTGGGCGGCGTGCTGGGGGTGATCTGCGGGTACGGCGTTGGCGTGGCCGTACCTGGCGCGCCGGGCACCGGGGTAACGATTCGCGGCGTCTGGCCGGCCTCGGCCGATGGCACGGCCAGCAGCAGCCACGTTGCGAGGAGCGCACGGAACATCAGCCACCTCCTGTCGGGAACATTCCTACAGGCTACGCCTTAGTTGAGGTTTCTGCCTGTCCGTTCGTACCCCTGGCGCGCTAGACTCAAGGCATTACCGTCATTGGCCCGCTCAACACCAAGGAACCGCCATGAGTTCTGCATTCACCTCCGCCGCCACCGCCCGCCTCGACCGCATCCTCGCCGATGCCAAGCGCGACAAGGAAATGGGCTACCGCGACAAGGCGCTGAAGATGTACCCCCACGTCTGTGGCCGCTGCGCCCGCGAGTTCTCCGGCAAACGCCTGTCGGAGCTGACCGTGCACCACCGCGACCACAACCACGACAACAACCCCCAGGACGACTCCAACTGGGAGCTGTTGTGCCTGTACTGCCACGACAACGAGCACTCGCGCTACACCGACCAACAGTATTTCAGTGACGGCTCGCTGAGCACGCCGAAAATCGACAAGGCCACCCACAACCCGTTCGCCGGGCTGGCCAGCCTGCTGAAGAAAGACTGACCGTCGATTCATCCGCCCACGGGGTCGGCAAGCCCGTATAATCGCGCTCTTTTTTTGCGAAGGTCCCCGACCCGTGGCGAACAAACGGTACAGCTGCATCGGCCTGTTCAACCCCAAGTCAGCCGAGAACGTCGGCTCGGTCATGCGCGCCGCAGGCTGCTACGGCGTCAACTCGGTGTTCTACACCGGCAAGCGCTACGAGCGCGCCCGCGACTTCGTCACCGATACCAAGCGGGTGCACTACGACATCCCGCTGATCGGCATCGACGACCTGCAGCGCATCATTCCCCTGGGCTGCACACCGGTTGCCGTCGAACTGGTCGAAGGCGCCCGCCCGCTACCCGAGTACACCCACCCCGACCGCGCCATCTACATCTTCGGCCCCGAAGACGGCAGCCTCGATGCCAGCGTGCGCGCCTGGTGCGAAGAAACCATCTATATCCCCACCGAGGGCTGCATGAACCTCGCCGCCACCGTCAACGTAGTGCTCTACGACCGTCTGGCCAAGGGCTTGAACACCCGCTCCGGGCCCAAGTTCAAGTAGCCTCGCCTGGCCTTTGGGCAATTGCCGGGAACAGCGCGCGGCTGCGTGCTGTCAGTTTGCAGACACCCCAAAGGAGAGGTTCCCATGCGCGATATTCATTCAGCTTCCGACCGCAACGTCCACGGCTGGGAGCGCGCCAGCTCGCTGGCCGGTGGCGCATTGATGATTGGCAAAGGGCTGCGCCATGGCGGCGCGATCGGCCTGTTGCAGGTGGTGGTCGGCGGCCTGGCCCTGGCCCGTGGGGTCAGCGGGCATTGCTCGACCAAGGCCTGGTGGCAGCGTCATCGCGCCGAATACCTGGGCCTGCGCGCAGACATCCAGCGCAGCGCGCGCGAGCTCGAAGCGCTCAAGGCCAGCGCCGACGCTGCGACGCGCGGGGTCACGGTGACCGGCAAGGACCCGCTGGCAGGCTGAAGGCTTGCGCACTCCCTGCAGGAGCGGGCCAGGCCGCTCCTGCAGGGAGTGCGCCGACGACAGAAGCCAGCTACTTCAACAGCTTGCTCTGCAGCACCTCGGACTCACGCCCCAACACGCTCTCGCTGAGCTGGACGAACATCTCGGTGCTGACGCGCGGCACACGCATCAACGCGCGAGTGACGTCGTCCAGCGAGCGCTTGTCGTGGTTGTGCAGGCGAATTTCCCGGTCCAGCGCCTGCAACAGCAACACACCCCGGGCCACTTGGGCGGCGTCCACCTGCTCGCCGCGCAAGCTCTTCACCTTCGCCGCCTGCTTGTTCAGGCGCGCCTGCAAGGCCTGGTAGCGGTCGTCGCTGATGCCCCCCGCACGGCGCAGCAACTCGGTGGCGTAGTACTCGGCCAGGCTCTCGCCCAGCCAGTCGCTGCGGTCCTGGTCGTTGACCTGGGCGAACAACTGCACCACCTCGCGCAGCAGTGGGCTGGTCCCGCGCTCGTCGATCAATGGCCGGCTGCTGTGCAGATACAGCGAGTTGTGCCCGACGCGAGCTCCCCGCCACATGTCGTCACGTGCGCCCACCACCAGCAGCTTGGGCGGGTTGCGCGGGAACACCGCTTGCAGTTGCGGCCAAACGAAGGTCAGCAAGGTCAGCGTGTCCATGCGCCGCATGCCCTGGCCTTGCGGCGCGGCCACGGTGACTTCGGTATCGCCCAGGCGCGCGCGACGGCTACCCAGGTTACCGGCCAGCATCCAGCCAGTGGGCCGGTCGAACAGCCGCGAGACGTTGTCGATGCGAAACTTCTGCTTGCCGATGCGCGGCCAGGCGGTCTCGACGCTCCAGCCGTTCGGCAGCTCGAAGGCCAGGCGCGAGACCAGCTCGGTGCCGTCCTGCTGGTCGAGGCGCGCTGGCGGCACCAACTGGTCGCCGCGCACCAACGCCCAGTGCTCGGTGATGCGCGCCTCGTGCACACCGCCCTTGGGTTGCGCGTCCAGGCGCACGCGATAGCTCAGGCTGGTCTTGCCCGGCGCCGGGCGCCACACGCCACGCTTGCCCTGCTGCTGCCATTGGCCATCGGCGAGAAAATCGCTGTAGCTGGCCGTACCCTCGAGGTCGAAGTCCAGGCTCCGCACCGCGCGGCCCTCGGACAGGGTCAGGCGCACCTCGGCCTGGCCCTTTTGCGGCAACAGGCGTACCTGGTAATCCAGCTCGACCTTCTTGGCCCAGGCCGGGGAGCAGGCCAGCAGGCCCAGGAGCAACAACAACGGGCGACGCATACAGAAACTCCTTGTTCCCCAGAGGCGAACGCGCAGTGGGGTCAGCCGGCGCGAAAAATCAGGTGGTCTTCCCAGTCGTCTTCATCCACATCGTTCTCGCTGAGCATGCGCCCGGACTGGGAAATCCGCTGCTCGTGGACCTGCGTGCGGTCGCCGCACACCAGGTGGTGCCAGGCCGGCAGGTCCTTGCCCTCGCTGACCAGCCGGTAGCCGCAGGTGCTGGGCAGCCACTTGAACTGGTCGGCCTTGCCCGGCGTGAGCTGGATGCAGTCGGGCACATGGACGAAACGGTTGGGATAGTCGCTGCACTGGCAGGTGGTCATGTCCAGTAACTTGCAGGCGATTCGCGTGTAATAGACGCTGTTGTCCTCCTCGTCCTCGAGCTTTTGCAGGCAGCACAGGCCACAGCCGTCGCAAAGCGACTCCCATTCCTGCGGGCTCAGTTGGTCGAGGGTCTTGCGCCGCCAGAAGGGCGCGGGGTCGGCGATCATCACACGGGTTCCTGCGTTGAACTTGAGGCCGCGGCACGCGGCGGCGCCAGTCTAGAGGCTGGCCTTCGGCAACGCCAGACCGCTTGTCAGCACCGGGCGCAAGCAGTAGCGTGCACACTTTCCCCGCGAACCCCAGGAGCCCCCCATGAGCGCAACCCCACGCATTGCCGACCATGCCATCGACGAGCAGTTCATCAAGCGCTGGTCTCCCAGGGCCTTCACCGCCGAGCCGATCAGCGAGCAGACCCTGCTGAGTTTCCTGGAAGCCGCGCGCTGGGCGCCCTCGGCCTTCAATTCGCAGCCTTGGCGCTTCCTTTATGCCCGCCGCGACACGCCGAACTGGGAGCGCTTCCTGAACCTGCTGGTACCGGCCAACCGCAGTTGGGCGCACCAGGCCTCGGCGCTGGTGGTGGTGATTTCCAAGACCACCTTTGCCGCCCCCGGCAGCAGCGAGGAGAAACCGGCGCTGTGGCACACCTTCGACACCGGTTCCGCCTGGGGACACCTGGCGCTGCAAGCGACCCTCAGTGGCTGGCACACCCATGGCATGGCCGGGTTCGACCAGGCACTGGCACGCACTGAGTTGAAAGTGCCGCAGGGTTACGAGCTGCATGCGATGGTGGCGATCGGCAAACTGGGTGACAAGGCGAGCCTGGCCGAGGGCTTGCAGGCACGTGAAATGCCGAGCCCGCGTCGGCCGTTGAGCGAGTTGGCGGCTGAGGGGGATTTCAGCCTGTAATCTGCATCGGCCTTTGGCCTCTTCGCAGGCAAACCCGCGAAGAGGCCAAAGGAGGTTACCCTTAATACCCCCGCAGGAAATCCACTTCCCCGCGCAAGTCCTGCCCCGCCTGGTACGCCCGCAGGTTCTCGACGAACAACCGCACCATCGCCACCGGCGAGGTCGGTGCCGAGCTGTGCCCGGTCAGCAGCAAACCCCACGCAGTCCAGAACGGGTGCCGCTGGGGCAACGGCTCCTGCCGGCAAACGTCGATCACCGCCGCGGCCAGGTGTCCTTGCTTCAACGCTTCCACCAAATCGGCATCGACCACCGCCACACCACGCCCGGCGTTGATGAACTGCGCGCTCGGCTTGAAGCACTTGAACAGCGCCGCGTCGTACAGGTCGTGGGTAGCCGGGGTATCGGGCAGCAGGTTGAGCACGTAGTCGGCCTGCGCTACCCGCCGTGGCAGGTCCGCAAGCGCAGCCACCTCGACGAACGGCGCCTGCTGGCGGGCAGTGCTGGCAATGCCACGCAAGGTCACGCCAAAGGGAGCCAGGAACTCGGCCACCTGCTGGCCGATATCGCCCGCGCCCACCACCAGCACCTCACGCCCCGCAAGGCCCTGCCCTGGGCGACCATCCCAGCGCTTCTCCACCTGGCTGACCAGGCGGCTGAGCACCTCGCGTTCGTGAATCAGCATGTAGGTCAGCATGTATTCGGCCATCACCTGGCCGAAGATGCCCACCGCGCGGGTCAGGCGGTAGTCACGGGGCAGGCCCGCAGCCAGCAGCGGGGTGATACCCGCCCAGGTCGACTGCACCCAGCTCGGCGTGTGGCCCTGGCGCAGCAGGCTGGCGAGCAGGTCGGGCTGGCCCAGCCAAACCGTGCAGTGTGGCGCATGGCGCGCCAGTTCGGCGGAGTCGCCACTGGTCAGGACCTCCAAGTCCGGTGCCGCCTCGCCCAGCAGGCGAGCGTAGTTGGCATGATCCTGTTCAGCGATCAGAACGCGCATTTCAAGACAACCTTAAAAACAACGAAGGCGGCCGCACGGGCGGTCGCCTTGGAAAATGGTGGTGGCACGACGGCCTGGGTCAGGCCGGGTCGTTACGCCGCAACAGTTCTTCGGGCAGGTGCTCGATGTACTCGTCGTCCGGCGGCGGCATTTGCAGGTGGTAACCCTGGTTGTCGAGGTTTTCCAGCACCTTGGCGATGTCCTCGCGGGCCAGTTTGCGCTCGGGGCTCAGCACCAGGTCGAAGGCATGCACCGGGGTGCCGAAGAACGGCAGCAGCCCTTCAGGCACGCGCTCCAGACCCTCGGCCTTGAGCACGTAGAGGTACATCTCGTTCTTGCGAGGGCTCTTGTAGATCGAACAAATGCGTTTCATCGAGGTTCTCCGGCGCCTGCCAGGCTATCGAGCAGGGCCTGGCCCATGCGCTCGCGACGCCAGCCGCGCAGCGAATCGGGCAGTTGATAGGGGCCGTTGGGGTAGCCGCTTTTAAGCAGGGCTTCGAGGGTTTTCTTGCGCAGCATCAGCTCCGGGGCAATCTGCAAGCGCTCGCCTTCCGCCTGGCCAACGGCGCGCAGTCGCTTGAGGATGCCGGCTGCCTCGATCGGCAGCGGCTCGGGCAATGGCTGCGGCCATTGCTCGGGCGGCAAGGCAGCAGCGCGCTGCATCAGTTCGATGAGGAACTCGCCGTCCTGGCGGATGGTGCGCGGGTGCATGTCGTCGATCTTGGCCAACGCCGACAGGCTGCTGGGCTGCCCCTTGGCCATCGGCCACAGGGCATGCTCCTTGAGAATGCGGTTGCGCGGCACGTCACGGCCACGGGCCTCGCGCTCGCGCCAGGCGCACAGCTCGCGCAGCACCGACAGCTGTTGCGGTTGCAGCTTCCAGGCCAGCTTGACGTCGCGGTACAGGCTTTCCGGCTCGACTTCGCGACGCAGCTGGGCCACGAGCTCGGCGCCGTCGTCCAGCACCCAGGCGTACTTGTCGTCCGACAGGCGCGGACGCAGGGCCTCGAACAGCTCGGCCAGGTGCACGGCATCTTCGGCGGCGTAGCTGACCTGGGTCTCGGACAAGGGGCGTTGCAGCCAGTCCGAACGGGTCTCGCCCTTTGGCAGCTCGAGACCCAGCACTTCCTGCACCAGGCGCGAATAGCCCATCGAGAAGCCAATGTTCAGGTAGCCGGCGGCCAGTTGCGTGTCGAACAGCGGCTGCGGCAGCTTGCCGGTCAGACGCAGCAACACCTCCAGGTCTTCGCTGCAGGCGTGCAGCACCTTGACCACGGCGCCGTCTTCGAGCAGCTCGGCCAAGGGTCGCCAGTCGCGGATCAACAGCGGGTCGATCAGGTAGGCATGCTTGCCATCGCCGATCTGCACCAGGCCGGCTTTCGGGTAGAAGGTATCGACCCGCATGAATTCGGTATCGAGGGCCACGAACGGCAGTTCGCGCCAGCGCCGGCAGTGCTCGGCCAGGCTCTGGTCGTCACGGATCCAGTGTATTTCGATGGCCACGAGGCTCTCCCACAAACATTGGCGCGCAGTATATACGGCGTGGGCGCTGGGGGTGAAACCCGGGCCATCCGTGGTGGATCAATGGTGCTCCGCTCAAGACCTGGCGGCCAGCCAGGGCCGGCACCCGGCGAACAGGTCCAGCGACTGCCGGTAGACCCCGGTCTGCACTTGCAACAGCCCGAGCATCGAGTGGAACAGGTTGTCCTGGCTCAACGGCGCACCACGCAGCTTGCCCAGGCAGGCAGTGTCGACGGCGAAATCCTTCTGGTAGCTGTCGGAGAACCACATCAGCAAGGGCACGTGTTTCTGCTGGTCCGGGGCGATGGCGTAGGGTGTGCCATGCAGGAACAGGTTGTATTCGCCCAGCGACTCGCCGTGGTCGGACAGGTAGATCATCGCCGTGTCGACCTTGTCCTGCTTGCCGCGCAAGGTGTCGATCAGCGCCGACAGCAGGCTGTCGGTGTAGGCCAGGGTGTTGTCGTAACCGTTGGTGATTTCGTCGCGGCTGCACTGGTCCAGTGCGTTGCTGCGGCATACCGGCTGGAAAGGTTCCTGGCCTTGCGGGTAGCGCTTGAAGTATTCCGGGCCGTGGCTGCCCATCTGGTGCAACACCAGCACGGTGTCCCGGTCGAGGTTGTCGATCAGCTCGTCCAGACCTTGCAAGAGGATCTGGTCGTGGCATTCACCGCCAGCGCACAAGGTCGGGTCCTTGAGGTTGCTGAGGTCGACGAACTGCACCCGGTCGCAGGTGCCCTTGCAGCCAGACTGGTTGTCACGCCACTGCACGGCGAGGCCGACACGCTGGAGGATATCCAGCAGGCCTTCGCGGTTCTTGGCCACCCGGGCGTCGTAGTCCTTGCGCGGCATGCCGGAAAACATGCAAGGCACCGACACCGCCGTTTCAGTGCCGCATGAATGCACGTCGGTGAAGCCCAGCAGGCCCTCTTGCCTGGCCAGCTTGGGCGTGGTGTCGCGGGCATAGCCGAGCACGCCGAAGTTGTCGGCCCGTGCACTCTCGCCCACCACCAGGACAGTCAGCGACTTGTGGGCATGCTGCTGCCAGGCCGCCTCGCGCCGGGCATCTTCGCCATAGTGCTGGAAGGGTTGGGCAGCGCTGCCCAGGCGTTCGCTGGCATAGCTGAACGAGGCGCCAACGATGTTGCTTGGCGTCAGCATCAGGCGAATCTCATGGTGGTTGCGCAGCAACGACGCCAGGCCTTGGTAGTTGGCCAGCCCCACCGAACCCACGGCCACCACGCAGGCCCCGCTCACCACCAGCTTGCCCAGCAGTTCGCGGTGCCAGGTGCGGTAGGCGATCGGAGCCTTGATCACCAGCAACGAAGGCAGCACGCCAAGCCCCAACAGATAGAGGGCAAACTTCAGCGAGAGCAGGTCACGGACTTCGGCGGGGTTGGTTTCGGCGATATTGCGAAACATACCGCCATCGATAAGTACGCCATAGTGGTTCATGAAGTAAGCGACCCCTGCGCCGCTCATGAACAACAGGATCAATACCGGTTTGAGTATGTAACGGAAGGCCAGTAACGTGAGCACCAGGTTGAACGCAAAGAACATCAGCACAGCAAATGCCAGCATCAACCAGAGCCCGACCACGCCGGGCGGCACGACACTTTGCAAATGCTCCCAGAGGTAGGCGTTGAAGCCAATCAGCAGGTACAGGCTGGCCAGCAGCGTGACCCATTCGGCCCGCAGTTTCTTGAAGTTGAGCATGATGATCGCATCACCGTTCGAGTGTCGGCCCCTGTGCCGGAGGCAGGTGGGGAAGTGGGCCGAATTGTGGGAAGCGTACCATCAATATTTTGTGAAAAAGACGCCAACAATCGGTAATGCTGGCGCCTTGGCATATTCTTTAACTTTCATTCAGCCGTTATTCAGCCAGGCAGGTGAAGTTTGGCGTACGGCTCGCGATCGATATCCAGTACTTCCACGCACAGTTGGATATCCAGCCCGGCCTGGGCTGGGATCGCCTCGCGCAGCACTTCCAGCAGGCTTTCGGACAACTGCTTCTTCACCAGAGGCGTGCGCCCACTGAGAATCGCCAGACGCACGTGGGCGAAGGCGCGCTCGCCAGGGGCAGAGCCGACCCGGTAATGGGAGAAGGCCTGGGCGCGGCTCTTGATATCCAGCTCTTCGGCGAACTGGCCGCTGGCGAACAGGGTGCTGTTCAGACGCAGCAACAAGGTATCGACCTTCAGCTCGCGCAGGTTGTCGCTGTATTCCAGGTTCAGGTGGGGCATGGCACTCAGGTCCGGGTGATGTCAGGAAGCGACAGCCTACGCCCCCACCCAGCCTCGCGCAAAGCGGCTATCCTCAAAGATCAGCGCCTTTCGCCAACCCCAGAACAGAGGTGAAGAAATGCCCGTTCCGCATGACTTGCTAGCCGACCTGCACATCACTGCCGACCATTTTCAGGCCTTGATCGACAAGGACCAGACGCTGCACCAACTGCACAAGGACTACAACGCCAAGGACAAGGAGGTGGTAGCCGCCGAAGGCAATGGCACCGCCGACGATGCCGTCAGCCGCCTGCGCAAGGAGCGCCTGCTGATCAAGGACAAGATCGAGCGGATCATCCATCCACCGAAATCCTGAATACGTTCCCACACTGATTCGCCAGTTCCTGAACCCTCGCGGGGCAAGCCCGCTCCCACAGGTTCCCCGCTGTATTCGAAGCAGCGGGGAACCTGTGGGAGCGGGCTTGCCCCGCGATGACGTCAGCTGCCGTTACACCAAGGCCGCAGCCTTCAGCCCCGCTTCCAGGTCATCGATCAGGTCGCGGTAATCCTCGATCCCGATCGACAGGCGCAGCAGGGTCTCGCCAATCCCCATCAGCCCTTTCTGCTCCGGGCTCAGGGAGTTGTGCGACATGCTCCAGGAGTGGTTGATCATGCTCTCCACGCCGCCCAGCGAGTCGGCCAGGACAAAGATCGACAACGCCTCCACCAGGCGATTCACCGCGGCCCGGTCGCCCTTGATACGCATCGCCACCACCGCACCGCCGGTACGCATCTGACGCTTGCACAGCGCATGCTGCGGATGGCTCTCAAGCCCTGGGTAGAAGACCTGCTCCACCTGCGGATGCCGCTCCAGGTGCTGCGCCACGCGCAAGGCGTTGGCGCTCTGGCGCTCCATGCGCACATCCAGGGTCTTCAGGCCGCGCAACGCCAGGTAGCAGTCGAACGGCCCCTGGATCGCCCCCACCGCCATGCTGATCTTGCGCAGGCGCGCCAACAGCTCGGCGTTGCCCGCCACCACTACGCCGCCGGTGAGGTCGGAGTGACCACCGATGTACTTGCTCGCGGAATGCATCACCAGGTCCACGCCCAGGGTGATCGGCTGCTGGTTCCACGGCGAGCAGAAGGTGTTGTCGATACAGGTAAGGATGCCGCGCTCACGCGCCAGGTCGCACAGCGCCCTGATGTCCACCAGGTGCAGCAGCGGGTTGGTCGGCGACTCGAGCCAGATCATCCGGGTGTCCGGGCGAATGGCGGCGGCGACGGCGTCCAGGTCGTTGAGGTCCACGTAGGTGGTGGTCAGCCCCGAGGTGACCGAACGGTAGTCTTCCATCAAGCGGAAGGTGCCGCCGTAGACGCCGTTCATCACCACCACATGGGCGTCCTTGGGCAGCAGCTCGAGCACCGTGGCGGTGGCGCTCACGCCCGAGGCGCAGGCTACCGCGCCTACGCCTTCCTCGAGCGCCGCCACACAGGTCTCGTAGGCATGCCGGGTAGGGTTGCCAACGCGGCTGTAGGCGTATTCGGGGTGATCGTCCAGGCCGCGCTTGATGAAGGAGCTGGAGGTGACGATGGCCGGGAAGATGGCATTGTCGGCGACGCTGGACTGCTCGCCTGCGTGGATGGTACGGGTGGCGAAATTGCGCGGTTTGTCGGACATGGTCGGGTCCAGTGACTGAATGAGTGACGGAAAGAAAGGCGCCACTATGGCATATCCATCGCCTGCGGCAATGGTCGTGGAAAAGCATTCCTTACCTGGGCTACTCTCGAGAAACTTTTTCTCCACACAAGCCCTTTTCGCCATGGACAGTTTCGACCAGCACATCCTCACCCTGCTCCAGCGTGACGCCTCGATGTCTCTCAAGGACCTCGCCGAGGCGGTCAACCTGTCCACCACGCCATGCTGGAAGCGGGTCAAGCGCCTTGAAGAGGACGGCTACATACGCGGGCGCGTGGCCCTGCTCGACCCTGAGCGCCTGGGGCTGGGCCTGAGCGTGTTCGTCCAGCTCAAGACCCAGCGCCACGACAGTGCCTGGCTGGAGCTATTCGCCAGGACCGTGACCGGCTTCGAGGAAGTGATGGAGTTCTACCGCATGTCGGGCGACTGGGACTACATGCTGCGGGTAGTGGTCAGCGACATCGCCGCCTACGACCGCTTCTACAAGAAGCTGATCACCAGTACCGAGGGCTTGTCGAACATCACCTCCAGCTTCGCCATGGAGCAGATCAAATACACCACGGCGTTTCCCGTACGCCGCTAAGGCGGTGATAGACGCCACTTATCAAGCGGTCGGTCAAAGCAATTTGACGCCAGTGCCAACTGGTTATAGCGTGGGAATTGTCCGCCGCATTCGCGCGGCCCTTACCCCTTGCACGAGCATCCAAGTGGAAGAACGCACCCAGGCCCTGATCGACGGCTTCAACCGAAGAATCGACTACCTGCGGATGTCGGTTACCGACCGCTGCGACTTCCGCTGTGTCTACTGCATGGCCGAAGACATGCAGTTCCTGCCGCGCCAGCAGATCCTCAGCCTCGAAGAGCTCTACCAGGTCGCCGAACGTTTCGTCGCCCTGGGTACCCGCAAGATTCGCCTGACCGGTGGTGAACCCCTGGTACGCCAGGGCATCGTCGAGCTGTGCGGGCGCATCGCCGCCCTGCCCGGCCTGCGCGAACTGTGCCTGACCAGCAACGGCTCGCAGCTCGGGCGCTTGGCCCAGCCGCTGTTCGATGCCGGTGTAACCCGCTTGAACATCAGCCTCGACAGCCTCGATGCCGCGCGCTTCAAAGCCCTGACCCGCACTGGCGACCTGGCCCAGGTCATCGAAGGCATCGACGCCGCGCGCCGGGCCGGGTTCAAGCGCACAAAGCTCAACTGTGTGGTGCTCAAGGGGCGTAACGACGATGAGCTGGTCGACCTGGTGCGCTTCGCCATCGACCGCGAACTGGACATCTCCTTCATCGAGGAAATGCCCCTGGGGGTCATCAGTGAGCATGAGCGCGGCGAGTCGTTCTATTCCAGCGAGCAGGTGCGCGAACGCTTGGCCGAGCACTTTACCCTGATCGAGTCCGCCGAATCTTCCCAAGGCCCAGCACGCTACTGGCGCCTGGCCGAGGCGCCGAACAGCCGGGTCGGTTTCATCTCCCCGCACAGCCATAACTTCTGCGCCACCTGCAACCGCGTGCGCCTCACCGTGGAAGGCCGCCTGCTGCTGTGCCTGGGCAACGAACACTCCATGGACCTCAAGCAAGTACTGCGCGCCCACCCCGGCGACAGCGCCCGCCTGGAAAGCGCCATTCGCGAGGCCGTGCATCTCAAGCCCTACCGCCATCATTTCGAAGTGGGCGGTGAGGTGCAGATCCTGCGCTTCATGAACATGACCGGCGGCTGACCCGCCCAGGCCGAACCGCCAGGCTGGCGGGTGCCGGTAGCCCACCTGCCGAGCCAAGACACGACCCTGCCCCTGCAGCAGCGGGTTTGCCCGCGAAGCAGGTACTGCGGCGCATGCCAGGTGCCCGACGCCCTCGATCACTTGCATCATATGGCCATTAATTAATGATGGCCTGCCTGGACGCACTTGGTTAAGGTCGTCATATCTCCGCCCCAGGCCACCCCATGGACATCAAGCAGCTCAAGTTCCTCATCGCCCTCGACCAGACCCGCCACTTCGGCCAGGCCGCCGCGCTGTGCCACATCACCCAGCCGACCCTGTCGATGCGCCTGCGTAACCTCGAAGACGAACTGGACCTGGTGCTGGTCAAGCGGGGCCAACGCTTCGAAGGCTTCACCGAGGCCGGCGAGCGTATCCTGGCCTGGGCCCGCACCCTGCTCGCCGCCCACGATGGCCTGCAGGCCGAGGCCGCCAGTTGCCGTGGCCAGGTGGTCGGCAGCCTGCGCCTGGGTACGGTGCCGCTGGCCAGCTTCAACCCCATGCGCCTGCTGCTGCCGCTGCGTGAGAAATACCCAGAGCTGCACTTCCAGCTCAGCGCGCTGAGCTCCGAACAGGTGGTCGATGGCTTGAGCCGCAACCAGCTGGACATGGGCATCTGCTACCTGGACCAAGTCAGCACCAACTATTTCGAAGTGATCGAACTGGGCACCACCACCATGGGCCTGCTGCACGACACCCGCCACTTCAACTTCGATGGCCCGCAACTGCGCTGGGAAGACCTCGGCGACCTGCCGCTGGGGCAACTGAGCAAGGGCATGCACTACCGCCAGTCGCTGGACCTGAGCTTCCGCAGTCGGGGCCTGGAGCCCTTGGCGGTGCTGGAGAGCGACTCGACCTTCCACCTGATCCAAGCGCTCAACGCCGGTATCTGCTGCGCGGTGATGCCGCTGGACTGCGGCCTGGAAAACCTCAGCGAGCACCTGCGCATCATTCCGGTGGTCGATGCCAGCATCCATAGTCCGTTGGGCCTGCTGCTGCGCCGTAGCGAACCACGCTCGGCAATTGCCGAGCAGTGCTTTGCCGAGGCCAAGGTGTTGTTCGGCGCCGCCAGCTGACACCTGCTACAGGGTCTGCGGGTAACTCTGGAAGCGGGCTTGCCCGCCAAGCGCCACACCCCGGCGCTACTTGCCAGGCACCGGCAACGCCGCCTCACTGTTCCAGCCACTCACCGGCCGGCTGAACAGGTTCTCGGTGGTGAAATGCGCCATGCGCCACTGCCCCTCTTCCAACGCAAACGCTACGCGCAACTGCGCGGCGTTCAGGTGCGAGGCGCCGCTGGCAAAGGTGCTGGTCTGCAACATCACCCACTGCCCCTCCCCACGCTCACCATCGACCTGGATCACCTCGCTGGTGAGAAAGTGCACGTTCAAGGCAAAGTGCGCCGGCGGCTTCATGTAGGTGGCGAACATGTCGCGGATCGCCTCCCGCCCGCGGTAACCGCCAAAGCTGTTGGCGTACTTCGCGCCCTTGCCTTCCCAAAGCGCCTCGCGGGTGAACAGCCCGGCCAGCTCATCCAGTGGCGTGTCGGCATCAAGGCGGTCGCACAGGGCCATGTAGCGGTTGATGCACACGCGAATCGCCTGCTGGCTTTCGAACGCCTGCAAGCGTGCCTGCAACGCGGCGAGCTCGCTCATACGCCACCCCGCTGCACGTTCAGCAACAAGCGCTCGGCAATCGCCAGCAACTTCTCGTCGGCGCCCTTGGCCGCCACCAGTTGCAGGCCCACCGGCAGACCGGCTTCGCTGCCCAGGGGAATGCTCAAGGCCGGGTGACCGGACAGGTTGAACGGCCGCACCAACGAGGTCATGCCCAGCACTGCGCGGGTGTCGGCGGCGTCTTCAAGGCGCAGCGGGAAGTCCGGCAGGGTCGGCAGGGCCAGTACATCGAAGCTCGCCAGGGCCTGGTCGACCTCGGCGGTGAAGCGCTCGCGCACTTGTTCGGCTTCAGCCAAGGCAGCATCACGGGTCTGCCCGGCCGCAGCCAGGCGACCGGCGATGTCGGCGCCCACCTTGCCGGTTTCCAGCAAATGGCCACAGGCTGCGAAGGTCTCGCGGTTGATCACCACCATGCCGGCCTCGTAAGCCGCGCCGAAGTGCTGCAATTGAACGTTGCCCAGCGCCAACCCGCTGGCCGCCAAGGTAGCGTGCACCACCTTCTGGATGGCTGCCTCGGCAGTCACCCGCAGCACACCGATGCGCACGCTGCCCGGCACCTGTGCGGGGCAGAACGTGGGGTCGATCATGCTCATGGCCCGCACCAGCATCGGCAGGCTGGCGGCGAACGGGCCGACGCAATCGAGGCTGGTGTGCGTGGGCATTACCCCGGCGCGGCTCACCCGGCCAAAGGTCGGCTTGAAACCGAACACGCCGCAGCAAGCGGCCGGCACCCGCACCGAGCCGCCGGTATCGGTGCCCAGGCTGAAATCGGCCAGGCCCAGGGCCACCGCCGCCGCCGAGCCACTGGAGGAGCCCCCCGGAATACGCCCAGGGAACCGCGGGTTCGGCGCGGTGCCGGTATGGTGGTTGATGCCGGTGGTGCCGAAGGCCAGTTCGTGCAGGCCGACCTTGCCGGTCAGGCGTGCGCCGGCCTTGAGCAGCAGGCGCACTACCTCGGCGTGCCGGTCGGCCAGAGGCGCGTCCTGCAAGGCAGGGCTGGAGGCGCGGGTGGCGCTGCCGGCAACGTCGATGGTGTCCTTGACCATGACCCGTGGACCATCGCCACCGAGGTCGAGGGTTTCAACGATGATGCTCATGACGTGTCTGTTCCCCTAGCGAGCGACGCCGTACGTGGCGCCTGCGTTAAGTTGATACATCAACATGAATATTCCCGTAATATGCCTGGGTTTTCGGCGAACCCGCTGCCGACACCCCATGACGAACTTCCAACCTGTCAGTGAAACGATGAGTCAAGCGAAGAAGAAAAGCACCAGCCATCACGACCCCGCCAGCGACGATTTTCGCAAGGAGGACTTTCCCTTCTACTGGCTGGCCCGTGTACACGGACGCTACACCCAGAACATGGAACGGCTGCTGAAGAAGGTCGACCTCGACGTGCCGCGCTGGCGGGTGCTGTGGATCCTCAACGAGAACGGCGAGTCGAGCATTTCGGAAATCTCCACCCACGCCATCGCCAAGCTCTCCACCATCACCAAGATCGTCTACCGCATGAAGGAAGACGGCCTGGTCGAGACCGCCACCAGCGCCGACGACGGCCGGGTGACCCAGGTACGCATCACCGAGGAAGGCCTGCACACCATCGAGCGCATGCAGGACGTGACCCGCGAGCTGTTCCAGCGTAGCTTCAAGGGCCTGACCGATGCCCAGGTGCAGCGTCTGAACCGCATGCTCGAAGTGGTGTTCCACAACCTCGAGAGTTTCTGAGGCCTGCGCTGCTACACCTATCCCTGTGGGAGCGGGTTTACCCGCGAAAAGAACACCGCGGTGTATGGCCAGGGCTACGCCCTGGTTCGCGGGTAAACCCGCTCCCACACCGTCCTCAAGAGGCTCAACAAGCCTTCGACGCCTCGCTCACCCGGTGATACGCCCGGTTGAAGTACACCAGCCCATCGTCCGCGCCACCCTGGCCGATGCCCTGCACCTCGCAATAGAAGATGCTGTGCGAGCCCACTTCATGCACCTGGGCGATGCGGCAGTCGAAGTTCACCAGCGCCTCCTGCATCACCGGCGCCCCGCTTTCCAGCACGCTCCAGTGAGTGGTGGCGAAGCGCTCTTCCATGCTCATGGTCTTGTTGGCGAATGCCCCCGACAGCGCCTGGTGCGTGCCGGCCAGCACGTTCACGCACAAGGTGCCATTGGCCTTGAAATGCGCGTTGGAGTGGGAATTGCGGTTCATGCACACCAGCAAGGTGGGCGGTGAATCGGTCACGCTGCACACCGCCGAGGCAGTGAAGCCGAAGCGCCCGGCAGGACCATCGGTAGTGATCACCGAGACCGCGCCGCCGAGCATGGCCATCGCGTTGCGAAAACTGCTTGTGTCGACCATGGTCGTTCTCCTCAGATATCCAGCACGAGTTTCTTGGAGCGGGCCCGCGAGCAACACACCAGGATCTGGTCGTTGGCGGCTTTTTCGTCGTCGGTCAGGTACACGTCGCGGTGGTCCGGCTCGCCTTCGAGCACATCGCACAGGCAGGTGCCACACACGCCCTGCTCGCAGGAAATCTCGATCTTGATGCCTACGCCGGCCAAGGCGTCGAGAATGGTCTGGCCCTCGGCAACCTGCACGACCTTGTTGCTGCGCGCAGCGACCACCTCGAAGCTGTCGCCCGAGGCGTCCACCTCGACCTGGAAGTACTCCTTGTGGATATGGTCCTCGGCATAGCCCTGGCTGCGAGCCCCGGCGATCACCCAGTCCATGAAGCCCGACGGGCCGCAGGTGTACATATGGGTGCCGACCTGGGCCTTGCCGAGCACGGCGGCCAGGTCCAGGCGCTGGGCCGGGTCTTCGTCGTCGAAGTGGGTGCGCACCTTGTCGGCGAAGGGCGCATCGCCCAACTCCTTGAGGAACGCGCTGCGGCTGCGCGAGCGGCCGCAGTAGTGCAGCTCGAACTCAGCGCCGCACTGGTGCAGCGCATGGGCCATGGCGATCATCGGGGTGATGCCGATGCCCCCACCCAGCAGGATCGAGCGCCGCGCCGAAGGCTCCAGCGGGAACAGGTTGCGCGGCGCGCTGATCTGTACCTCGCGCCCTTCCAGCAAGGTGTCGTGCACGCCCAGCGAACCGCCGCGCGAGGCGGGGTCCTTGAGCACGCCCAGGCGGTACACCTGGGCATCGGCCGGGTCGCTGCACAGCGAGTACTGGCGCACCAGCCCCGGGGCGATGTGGATATCCACGTGCGCGCCGGCCTCGAAGCGAGGCAGCGACGCGCCGTCGGTGCGGGCCAGGTCGAGGACGACGACGCCGTCGCCCTGCACCTCGCGCTTGCGCACCACTACGTTCAACAATTGTTCAGTCATGGCCGGTGTCCCGTGGTTCGCCAATGGAGGTTCAACGCATGAACAGCCCGCCGTTCACGTCCCAGGTCGCCCCGGTAGTGAAGTAGGCTTCGGGCCGCGCCAGTTGCACGATCAGGTCGCCGAGGAAATCTGCATCCCCCAGGCGCTGTACCGGAATGTTCGCCAGCAGCCCCGGCAGGCGCTCGGCCGGCACCGCGGCGTGCACCGCAGGCGAGTCGATCGGCCCTGGGGCGATGGCATTGACGGTGACGCCACGGCTTGCGAATTCCTTGGCGAAGATCTTGGTCAGGGTGACGATGGCGCCCTTGCTCGCGGCGTAGTGGGCGCCGGTGGCGGTGCCGCCGTTCTGCCCGGCCAGCGAGGCCATGTTGATGATGCGCCCATAGCCCGCTTCGGCCAGGTGCGCACCAAGCACCTGGCAGCCGAGGAACACGCTGCGCAGGTTCACACCCACCACCGCGTCGAACTCCTCGGGGCTGATCTGCATCAGCGGCGTGGTCTTGGTGATGGCGGCGTTGTTGACCACCACGTGCAGCGCGCCAAAGTGCTCCAGCACCTGGGCCAGGGCCTGCTCGAAGTCGGCCTTGCTGGCAACGTCCAGCTTTACCGCCAGCACCCGGCCGCCCTGCCCTTGCAACTGCTCGGCGCAGGCCTGGGCCTGGGCCAGGTCGCGGTCCGAGACCACCACGTCGAAGCCTGCGGCCAGCAGGCGAGCGCAGAAGCGCGCCCCCAACCCTTGCCCAGCCCCCGTGACCAGTGCGACTTGATTCATCACGCCGCCCTCAGAGGATGTAGCCGATACCGGCAAGGGTATCGTCGCTGTTGATCAGGCTGATCAGCTTGCGCTGGATCTTGAAGCCGCCCTCGTGACGCACCAGCTCGAAGGTCAGGTCGGCGCTGTAGTGCTTGAGGCTTTCCTTGCGGAACTCACGCAGGTTCTGGGCACAGCGCACGGTTACCGTGGCGCCGTCGTCGGCCAGCACGCGAATGCGCGAAATGGTGCGCACCGTGCGTGGCTGCGGGCTGGTGGAGATCGACTCGCCGCCGATCAACCGCTGCACGCGCAGCTTGCGCATGTGGTGATCGTCGTAGGCGTAGTTCAAGGTGTTCTCGAAGTCGGTGGCCTTGGGGTCGATCGGGATGATGTAGGTGCCCTTCTCGCTCCACAGGTTCAGCCAGGCGTCGAACTCGCCGTGGTCGAGCATGTCGCCCTCCTGCCAGATGAAGGCGGTGACTTCTTGCAGCAATTGCAGGTTCATGGGGGTTCTCCAGGGCTCAGGCCGACATCATCTTTTTCCACTGCTGGTACGCCGCGCGCATGCCGGTCTCGGCACTCACGTCGGAGATCAGCCCGTCTTCACTCGGCTTCTCGCCGGGCAGGCCACGGTTGAGCATGATCCACAGATCCTCTCCGGCCTTGGCACCCTTCTGCACACGCTCCCACGCCTCCGAGTCATCCGGGGTGCCAAAGCCCATGGGGCCTTGGAAGTGCTCGTGCAGGCGCAGGCGGTAGCGGTTGGCCACGGCCGGGCCACCGTCCATGGTGATGACCGCGTGGTGGATCTCGGTCTCGGTCACCGAGATCGGTTGCAGCACGCGGAAGAACGCCATCGAGCAAGCGACGTTGGGGAACAGGTTGAGGTTGAAACCCGAGCCGCCGACCGCACGCACGATTCGGCGTACCTGCTGCTCCTCTATACCCTCGTCACGCAGCTCGGCAGCCAGGCCTTCGAAGCGCTCGGGAATGGGTTTGTCCAGGTCGGCTTCCAGGTCAACCAGCTCGGGAATCATCACCATCACGCTGTGGCCGTTGCCCAGGTCCTCGACGTAGCCAGGACCTTTGACGAAGTCGAACAGCTCCAGGGTTTCTTCATCCACCGAGGACAGGAACGACTTGTGCACCAGCGGGAAGTGGTAGGCGTCGGTGGTGTTCTCCAGCTGGATCTTCCAGTTGCCCGGGAAGCGGAAGCGGTGCTCGCCGGGCACTTTCACGCCGTAGCCGGCGCCTTGCTTCATGAACAGGTCGATCCACTTCTTCGCAGCGCCCAGGAAGTCTTCCAGGGGCTCGATGTCGTCCTTGAAGGTGGCGAAGATCATCCCGGCGTAGCTCTCCACGCGCAGGCTCACCAGCGGCAGCTCGGACTTGTCCAGGCAGTCGCCGTAGCTCTCCGGGTGCGGAATGCCACGCAGCGAGCCGTCCAAGGCATAGCCCCAGCCGTGGTAGGGGCAGACGAAGCTGGCGGTCTTGCCCTTCTTGTGTTCGCACACCGTGGCGCCGCGGTGGCGGCAACGGTTGAGCAGCACGTGCACGTCTTTCTTGCGGTCGCGCACCACGATCACCGGCTGCTTGCCGATGTAGGTGGTCTTGTAGTTGCCCGACTCGGGGATCTCGCTCTCATGGGCGACCCAGATCCAGGTGCTGTGGAAGATCTTCTCGAGCTCGGCATCGAACAGCGCCGGGTCGGTGTACAGCGAGGTGTGCACGCGGTCGGCCTGTACCAGCTCAGCGGGGTCGACCGCCAGGTTGACGGCGGGAATCAGGTGGGTCACGGAAGGCTCCTTGCCAGCCTCGGTGCTGGCAGTGCTGGTGTTCTGTGGAAGGGTTCAGCTGCGCTGGATGATCAGTTCGCGGCCAACCCGCGCCTCGACCTTGGCATAGCGCCAGAGCTTGAACGGGCCGTCGCCCACGGCGGTGGTGCGAAACAGGTTGCAGGCGGCGTGCACGGTCTCGATGTCCGGGACGTCGGCCAGCAGGTAGGTGGTCCAGGGGAAGCCATCGGAGGGGCCGACCATGCCTTGGTCGTCGTCCATGTTGCCCAGCACGTTCACCCCAGCCAGGTCGTGGATACCGTTCCACATGGCGCTGAATGCGGCCCAGACTTGCAGTTGCTCCTCACGCGGGGCGTCGAAGAAGTTCTGGTTGATGCCCATGCAGAACAGCACGCGCAGGGGTTTCTTGTCGCTCATGAGAATCTCCTCGAAAGTTACAGGTAGCCCGGCAGAGGCTGTTTGCCGAAGAACATCGCTCCGGCGTTCTGGTAGGTGACATCGCCCATGAAGGCATGCTGGGTGACCACCTGGGCGTCGTTGACGCAGCGCGCCAGGGGGCTGTCGTTGTAGATACCGGTCATGCCCGAGAGCATCTGCGCCGAGCGCGCCACATCCGCAGCCACGCGGGTGGCGTGGGTCGAGGACAGGCGCAGCAGGTTGGTGGCTTGCACCGGCACCGGGTCGCCAGCCAGCACGTGCTGCCAGGCCGCATCGATGGACTCGTAGAAGAACGCCCGCGCCGAACGCAGCGCCGCCTCGCACTTGGCCACGTCGACCTGGGCCAGGGGCCGGTCGGCCAGCGCCGGGGCACCGGTTACCGAGATACGCCCGCTGGCCATGCCGGCCAGTTCGTCCAGGGCCGCGCGGGCCACGCCCAGGCCGACCACCGAGAGCACCTGGGTGGCGAAGGACAGCGACGGGTAGCGGAAGAACGCCTCGTCGAGGTTGGGCTGGCCGCCGCGAATAAAGGTCCACTCCTCGCCTACCAGCACGTCCTCGACCACCAGGTCGTGGCTGCCGGTGCCGAGCAGGCCGACGGTGTCCCAGGTCTCCTCGATGCGGGCACTGGCACGGGGAATCACCGCCAGGCGCGGCAGGTCGAGCTTATCGCCATTGCGCGGGGCGATACCCACGCCGACGATGTCGGCGCCCATCGAGCCGCTGGAGTATTTCCAGCGGCCGTTGATACGAAAGCCGCCGGCGACCACCTCAGCCGGTTGCGGTGGGAAGATGCCGCCGGCGAATACGGTGTCGGGGTTGTTGCGGTACAGGTTGGAGATGGTTTCCAGCGGCAGCGCGGCCAGGTACACCGGGCTCATGCCAAAGCTCGCCACCCAACCGGCGGAGCCGTCGGCGTGGGAGATGCGCTCGACCATTTCGCAGAACTCGGCCGGCGAGCACTCCAGGCCGCCAAAGCGCTTGGGCACCAGGGCGCGGTACACGCCATGGGCCTTGAACGCATCGATCACATCCCGGGAAATATGGCGCTGGCGGTCGAATTCGCCCAGGCGGGCACGATCGCGAATTCCATCAAGCAAGGCCTCGAACGCAGGGCCGGAAGAAAGCGCAGACGCAGAGGCGGCGCTCAGGCAAAGCGGATCCATGGAGTTTCTCCGTCTTCAGCTACGGGTTGGAACAAGGTGGCAGGGGTGAGCAAATTCACCGGGAAGCAGTGGCGACGTGGCGCGCCTGGGTACAGACAGGCACCGACCACTCGCACGGGATGCGAGATTGGCGGCATGGCATTGACCTTCTTGTTGTGTTTGCCGATGGGGTGAATTTGGGATTATTTACGTGAATTGTCAATTAATTTTTCACGCGAAAAATCCACAAAAAAATTGCAATAGAAGGTCTTGAATATTGATAAGCACCTGTTAAATAAGGAGATATTTGTTTTTTGCAGGCGGGAAGATTTTTTATTTTTTCTAAAAAAATCTTTGGAATAGCGGAAAAATCTAGAATATTTGGCGCCCCCCCCTGTAGGAGCGGCGCGCTCAGGAGCAGTGCAAATCGTGTGGGAGCGGGTTTATCGGATCGCCGCACCGCCGCGAAAAGAACACCGCGGTGTATGGCCAGGGCTTCGCCCTGGTTCGCGGGTGAACCCGCTCCCACAGGAAATGCGTCGCGCCTACGACCACAGTTCTATACGCGACAGCGTAGCCTCAGAGGCTATGCGATCTCCTACAGGGCTCGCGTCAGTCAGCCTCGATCCCGGCACAGCCATGCAGGCACGACCCGCACATACACCAACTCGAACACCAGCTCCACCAGGGTCTGGGTGATGACCGCCGCCGCCGCAAGCCCGCGCAGCTCCTCCGGCAAGGCCAGGGCCAGCGGTAACACCACCAGCGAATTGCGCGTCGAGGCACTGAACGTCGCCGCCCTCGCCGCACCAGCGGGCAGCTTGAAGGCCCGCGCCACCAACGCGCCGATGATCGGGGCCAGGACCGCGAACGCGATATACACCGGCAGCACCGGGGCGAGCTTGTCGATCTGGCTCACCACCGGGGCGATCTGCGCCCCCACCACTACGATCAATACCGCCGCCATCGCCGGAACGGGCAACCAGGCCCAGGCGTCGGCCCATACCCGCACCGCAGCGCTGCGCTTGACTTGGGTCTCGGTCAGCAGGGCCAGGAGCAACGGCGTGACAATCAGCACCAGGAAGGCATCGAAAAACGGTGCCACCTGCACCTCGACCCCGGTGCTACCGCTGAGCATCAGGCTCAGGTACAGCGGCAGCAATGCGAGCTGAAGCAGCAGCAAGATAGGCGTAGCAGCAAGAATCAAGCGCGAGTCGCCTCGACCGATGTGGGTGAACACCACCACATAGTCGATGCACGGCGTCAGCAGCACCAAAAGCACGCCGACAAGGATGGCGGGCTGCCCCTCCAGAAAGCGTGTCAGGCCCCAGACCAGCAGTGGTGTCAACACGAAGTTAGTGAGCAACAGCGCGGCCATGAAGGGCTTGTTGCGCAGGCCCTCGCGCAGGTTCAGGAAGGGGATCTGGAGAAACATCGCGTACATCAGAATGGCGATGCTGGGCGTTACCAGGGCCGACAGCCCTTGCGCAGCGGATGGCGCCAGCAGCCCACCGATGGCGGCGAGGATCACCGCGGCAAAATAGAGGGGAATCTGGTGGTGCTCGAGAGTGTCTCGGGTCATGGGGCGCTCAAGGTCAGGGCAGGACGAATGCCCTGCATGATGGCCCATCAAGCCCCTCGCGTCGCGCTACCCACGAAAAAACCCAGGCCATCCCGCGAGGGATGACCCAGGCCTGAAACCAGTCGCTGGATCAGGCGTCCTGCAAGGCACGCGGACGCTGGCTGCGGTCCTCGGCGCCAGGCGCCTTGGCGGTCTGCAACTGGAAGTCGAAGTTCAGCTCAGCGAAGCGCTCGCCCTGCACGCCACGGTCACGGGCCGCAGCGGCATCGTCGATGAAACGCAAGTCGCCGATCAGCCCATCGCGGGTGGCGTAGGCGAAGTCATCCCATAGGTACTCGTCACCCGCCAGGTTGATCTGCGTGGTCAGGTGGCGATGCCCCGGCGCCGAGACGAAGAAGTGGATGTGCGCCGGGCGCTGGCCATGGCGGCCCAACAGGTCGAGGGCTTCCTGGGTGGTACCGGTAGGTGGGCAACCATAGCCGACCGGCACGATGCTGCGCACGCGATAGCGGCCTTCGGCATCGGTGAGGATACGACGGCGCAGGTTGAATTCCGATTGGCGGGTATCGAAGTGCGAATAGGTGCCCTTGGTGTTGGCATGCCACACATCGACGGTGGCACCCGCCACCGGCTTGCCGTCGGTGTCCCGCACCTGGCCACTCAAGAACATCACGGTGCCAGGGTCGGTGCCATCGTCCATGCGCGCCTCGCCTTCGGAAAGCGGGGCGCCGGCCACGTACAGCGGGCCTTCGATGGTGCGCGGGGTGCCGCCGGTGAGGCCGGCCTGCTCATCGCGGGCATCTTGCAGCAGGTCGAGGAAGTGCTCGATGCCCAGGCCCGCCACCAGCAGGCCGGCTTCCTGGTTCGAGCCCATGCGGTTGAGGTAGTCCACCGCCTTCCAGAATTCGTCGTCGGTCACTTCCAGGTCTTCGATCAGGCGCGCGACATCGTTGAGGATGCGCAGCACGATCTGCTTGAACCTTGGGCTGCCCTGCTCGTTGCCGAGCCCGGCCACTTCCTTGAAGAACGCTTGTACATCGGCAGTCTGGGAAATCTTCACGGTCATTTTTGCTTACCTCGAATTGTTCTTGTCAGGTAGAGGGGATCAGCGATCGTCCTGGTGAATCGACGAGGGGTGACGGCACAGGCCATCGATCTCGATCTCCATGTACGGGAACAGCGGCAATTGCATCAGGGTATCGTGCAGCGCCTCGACACTGGGCAGGTCGAACACGCTGTAGTTGGCGTAGTGCCCGGCGATGCGCCACAGGTGGCGCCAACTGCCCTCGCGCTGCAGGCGCTGGGCCAGTTCCTTTTCGTCGGCCTTCAATTGCGCGGCCTTGGCCGGGTCCATGTCGACCGGCAGTTTCACGGTCATCTTCACGTGGAACAGCATGGGTGGCTCTCCTTGAATGGCAAAGGGTTCAGCGGCGGGCGAAGCGGGCCAGGCGCGCTTCGTCCAATTCCAGGCCCAGGCCTGGCGTACGTGGTACGTGCAGCTGGAAGTCGTGGTACTCCGGCGCCTGGGTGACGATTTCCTCGGTCAGCAACAGCGGGCCGAACAGTTCGGTGCCCCAGGTCAACTGGCGCAGGGTGACAAAAGCATGGGCCGAAGCCAGGGTACCGACCGCGCCTTCGAGCATGGTGCCACCATACAGCGCGATACCGGCAGCCTCGGCGATCTGCGCGGTGCGCAGTACGGCGCGGGGGCCACCGTTCTTGGCGATCTTCAGGGCGAAGATGCTGGCGGCGCCATCGGCGGCCAGGCTGAAGGCATCCTCGACGCTCTCGATGGATTCGTCAGCCATGATCGGTGCCGGGCTGCGCTGGTTCAGGCGGACCTGGCCACTGCGGTTGATGCGCGAGATGGGCTGTTCGATCAGATCGATGCCGTTGTCGCCCAGCACCTGGCAGGCACGGATGGCCTGGGACTCGTCCCAGTACTGGTTGACGTCCACCCGCACGCTGGCCTGCTCGCCCAGTTCGCGCTTGATCGCCACCACGTGCTTGAGGTCTTGCTCCAGCGGGTTGGCGCCGATCTTCAGCTTGAACAGGCGGTGACGGCGAATCTCCAGCATATGCTGGGCTTCGGCGATATCGCGGGCGGTGTCGCCGCTGGCCAGGGTCCAGGCCACTTCCAGGCTGTCGCGCACGCGCCCGCCCAGCAGCTCGCTGACCGGCAGCCCCAGGCGCTTGCCCTGGGCATCGAGCAGCGCGCTTTCGATGGCGGACTTGGCGAAGGTGTTGCCCTTGGCCAGCTTGTCCAGCTTGAGCATGGCGGCATTGACGTTGTCGGCTGGCAGGCCGATCAGCGCGGGCGCCAGGTGGGCGTCGATATTGGTCTTGATGCTTTCCGGGCTCTCGTAGCCATAGGCCAGCCCACCGATGGTGGTGGCTTCGCCGATACCTTCGACGCCATCGCTGCAACGCAGGCGCAGGATCACCAGGGTCTGCTGCTGCATGGTGTGCATCGCCAGCTTGTGCGGGCGGATGGTCGGCAGGTCGACGATAAACGTCTCCAGTCGCTCGATCAGGGCATTGCTCATCGGTCAGGACATCCCGTGGGTTCACAGATGAAGCAAGGATTGCGCGCGGGTCGGGGAACGGTCCAATATCAAATGAATCTCCCACCATACCCTGGAGGTCTTGTGGAGCTCCGTCACCTGCGTTACTTCAAGGTACTCGCCGAAACCTTGAACTTCACCCGCGCCGCCGAACTGCTGCACATCGCCCAACCGCCACTGAGCCGTCAGATCAGCCAGCTAGAAGACCAGCTCGGCACCGTGCTGGTACTGCGCGAGCGCCCTCTGCGCCTGACCGAGGCCGGGCGCTTTTTCTATGAGCAGACCTGCAACGTATTGCGCCAGCTTGAACAGATCAGCGAGAACACCCGGCGCATTGGCGAAGGCCAGCGCCAGTGGCTGGGCATCGGCTTCGCGCCCTCGACCCTGTATGGCGTGCTGCCCGAGCTGATTCGCGAACTGCGCCGCGACGCCGAGCTGCAACTGGGGCTGAACGAGATGACCACGGTGCAGCAGGTGGAGGCACTGAAGAGCGGCCGTATCGACATCGCCTTCGGGCGCATTCGCATCGAGGACTCGGCCATCACCCAGCAGGTGCTGCGCGAAGACCCACTGGTGGCCGTGCTGCCCAGCGGGCATGCCTTGGCGGGCCGGGCCCTGACCCTCGAGCAACTGGCCGCAGAACCCTTCGTCCTGTACCCGGCCAACCCGCGCCCCAGCTACGCCGACCATATTCTCGCGCTGTTCGCCCACCATGGCCTGAGCGTGAAGGTCAGCCAGTGGAGCAACGAGTTGCAGACCGCCCTGGGGCTGGTGGCCGCAGGGCTGGGCGTGACCCTGGCGCCGGCCTCGGTACAACAACAGCACCGCCCGGACATCGAATACGCCAACCTGCTCGACCCCAGCGCGGTCAGCCCGATCATCCTCAGCCGACGCAAGGGTGACATGAGCCCGATGGTGCAGCGCTGCCTGGCGTTGATCGAGCAGGTCAACCTCAGCGCACCGGCCCCAGGCATTCGCCCAACCACTGGCTGAACACCCGTACTCGCGCCGACAGCTGGCGGCTTTGCGGGTATACCACCGACACCGGTAACGGCGGTGGGGCCAGCTCCGGCAGCAACACCCGCAGTTGGCCTGCGGCCAGCTGGTCGGCAATGCGGTAGCGCGGCACCTGCACGATGCCCAGCCCCGACAGCGCCGCACCGGTATAGAGGTCGGCCCCGGTCACCGAGACCTTGGACGGCAACTGGCGCTCGACCACCTCCCGCCCGACCTTGAACTCCAACCCCAGCACCCGGCCGCTGGCGCTGGAAACATAGGCCACGGCGAAGTGCCGGTCCAGGTCGTCGAGGCTGCTCGGCGTGCCGTATCGGTCCAGGTACGCGGGGCTGGCCACCGTCACCTGCTCGAGGCTGGCGACCCGCCGGCCGATCAGCGACGAGTCTTGCAGGGTGCCGGCGCGCAGCACGCAGTCCACGCCTTCGCGAACCAGGTCCACCAGGCGGTCGTCCTCGCCGATGTGCAAGGTGATATCGGGGTAGCGCGCCAGGAATTCGCCCAGGGCAGGCATCAGGAAATAGCGCGCCAGGGTGCCTTGCAGGTTGACCCGCAGCAGGCCCTTGGGCGGGGCGTCGCGAAAGGCGCTCTCGCTTTCCTCGAGGTCCGCCAGCAGGCGAACGCAGCGCTGGTAGTAAGCCTCGCCATCGTGGGTCGGACGCACGTGCCGGGTGGTGCGCTCCAGAAGGCGCACGCCCAGGCGCTGCTCCAGGCGCTTGATCAGGTTGGTGACGGTGGCGCGAGGAATCAGCAGGTCTTCGGCGGCCTGGGAGAAACTGCGGCGCTCGACGATACGCACGAATACCTGCATTTCCTGGAAGCGGTCCATTTCGGGCTCCTGTGACAGGGGATGCACGCTGACTGTTCATGTAAATGAAACACTGATAGCAAAAACCAGGCAATTATTTATTGCGTAGAACAGCCCACACTTCCCCTCACCTGTTCAGCCCTAGTAGGAGGAAGACCCATGAGCACTCCCGTAGCCCTCGTCACCGGCGCTTCCCGCGGTATCGGCGCCGCCATTGCCCGACGCTTGTCCCGCGACGGTTTCGCCGTCGCCATCAACTACGCCAACAGCAGCAGCGAGGCCGAGGCGCTAGTCGCAGAGCTGCAAGAGGCCGGGGGCAAAGCCATCGCCATCAAGGCCGACATCGCCAGCCCCGGCCAGGTCCAAACGATGTTCTTCACTGTCGAAAAGCAGCTGGGGCCCATCGATGTGCTGGTGAACAACGCCGGGATCCTCAAGTTGAGCCCAGTGGCCGACGCCAGCGACGAACTGTTCGCCGAGACCTTCGCCATCAATACCCAAGGCGTATTCAACACCTTGCGCGCCGCCGCCACACGCCTGAACGATGGCGGACGGGTGATCAACCTGTCGACCACCGCCCTGGCGTTGAACCTGCCCGGCTACGCGATCTACAGCGCCTCCAAGGCTGCCGTCGAGGCCTTTACCCGGGTCTTCGCCAAGGAACTGCGCGGGCGCAGCATCACGGTCAACGCCGTGGCCCCGGGGCCGGTGGCCACCCAGCTGTTCTTCAATGGCAAGACCGAAGAGCAGATCCAGTACTTCGCCAAGCTGTCGCCGCTCGAACGCCTCGGCCAGCCCGACGACATCGCCAATGTGGTGGCCTTTCTCGCCAGCCCCGAAAGCGGCTGGATCAATGGCCAGGTATTGCGTGCCAACGGCGGCATCGCCTGAATCAGGAGACCGACATGAGCCATTCTTCCGCATCGCCTCGTGCCTACCTCACCGTGACCTTGGTCGCAGCCATCACCGCCTCGCTGGCCGCAGCCTGCGCCCTGGCTTTCGGGCTGCCGGTGTGGGCCATGTTCATCGGCTGGATCGCCTTCTTCACTCGTGGCTTGACCACCCGCGCGACCCTGGAGAACCTGGCCTGCATGTGGCTGGGCATGACCATCGGCGCGGTGGCGGCCAGCATCATCGGCCTGCTGTCGCCAAGCGTCGGCCCGCTGCTGGCGATACCGCCGGTGGTGTTCGGTGTCGCACTGCTGGTAGTCAGCCTGCGTGGGCTACCGGTGCTGAACAACCTGCTGAGCTACTTCCTCGGCCTGGTGGCATGGTTCGCCGCGCACCTGGAGCCATCGCTGGAAAGCCTCCAGCACCTGGCCAGCGCCGGTACCCTGGGTTCGTTCGCCGGCTGGCTTTCGCACCACGCCCCCAAACGCCTGCTCACGGCCAGCGCGTCGCCGCACTGATCGCAACATGTCGGTGCTCGCGCGCTAGAAGGCAGGACCCGGCGCGCGTGCGCCGGGTTTCAATACGTTGTGAAACTCAAGCACAGGCGACTTCATAACGCGTTGGCGAAATCCCGCCTTATCCATTTAAACGCCCGTTAACACTTTCATAACACTTATTAACATAGTGTTTGCAGTCAGCAACAATTGAGCAATTACTCAAATAACGTTTCGCACGCTTAAATCAGGCGTTGCCAGTTTCCAGAGGCGCCCGCCACCTCCATTCGGATAGAACCCTCGATCGTTCCCTAGTTTGCGACACCGTTCACAAATACAACGCTGGCGATTTTCCGCCAGCGAACCGATACCCCCCTCCCTTGCCCTGAGCGCATGCAAGAGGTTTCAGCCACATCGCCCGCGCGCTTGTGGCACAACCTCGACACAGCCACCGCGGCCCTTTCGCAGCTAGGCCTCCAGCCTTTTTCGGTCTCCCCAGGGTCGGCGTGCCGAGTGACTGGAGAGTCACTTTCATTCGGCTTTCCGAACAACCCCAGGTGCATCATCCGGGTTACCGAACATTCGATCAACGAAGTTATATCGTCATAATTTTCGTCGAGAGTTCTACCCCGCACATTCGACGGCTTTATTATTACCATGGCACGATACTTGCGCTCTTTTTTCCTCCGACAACATCGGCTACATACAACTTTCACACGCCCTGCCGCTGTGAATTCCGTGCATAGGCACATGGGCTCTGCTTCAAAGACGAACAGAGACACCATTACTCCGGAAAGTGCCGTTTCTCTGCCCTGTGAACACCATAAAAAGGCGCCCAAAATCGCTGATAACTAACTCATTCACAAAGGTTTGATCATGCCGTTCAACAGAACCCAGCCCGGACAGAAAGTCACCCTCGACGCCCTGGATCTCCCTGACCCGGAGAACGCCTTGTGCTTCGGCCCCTTCGTGCTCTTCCCCCAGCAGCAGCTGCTGTTCAAGCATGGTGAACCCGTGCATTTGGGCAGCCGTGCCCTGCAACTGCTGGTCACCCTGGCCAGCCGCAGCGGCGAGCTGCTGGAGAAGAACGAACTGCTGGCGCTGGTCTGGCCCAAGGTGGTGGTCGAGGAATGCAACCTGCGCGCACAGATGACCACGCTGCGCCGGGTGCTGGGTGATGAAGGAGACTTTACCCACATCGTCACGGTGCCAGGGCGAGGCTATCGCTTCGTGGCGCCGGTGACCGTCCGCGAAGCCAGCGTCGCACCGGCCATTTCCCCCAGGGCCGACCCCGAACTGCCGAGCCTGGGCGGTAGCGTGATGGGGCATGAGCATACGTTGCAAGCCTTGGGTGAGGAGCTGCGCGGGCGTCGCCTGGTGACCCTCACCGGCAGCGGCGGCATAGGCAAGAGCACCCTGGCTCTGGCCTTGGCCAATGCCCTGGAGGCGGACTTCCCTGGAGGGCGCACCTTCGTCGACCTCACCGACAACTTCAACGGCGTCGCCCAGCAGCTCGCCAGCGCCCTGGCCATCAAGACAAGCCCCAGGCCCCTGGCCGAGCTTGCCGCACGGCTGGGCAACAGCCGGCACCTGTTGATCCTCGACAACTGCGACCAGGCCCTGGAGGACACCGCCAGCACCGTCGAGGCGCTGCTGCGCATGGTGCCGTCCTGCCACATCCTGCTCACCAGTCGCGAAGCGCTGCACGCCGAAGGCGAGTTCGTCCATGAAGTGGCGCCGTTGTGCGCACAGCCCCCGGTCCCCACCTGCCGCGCCGACGAGGCGCTGGCCGCCCCGGCAGTGCGCCTGCTGGTGGAGCGAGCCGCCGCGCTGGACAGCAGCTTTCGCTTCAGCGATGCCGAGGTGCCTGCGGCCCAGGCGATCTGCCGCATGCTCGACGGCAACCCGCTGGCCATCGAAATCGCCGCCTCCCATGTCCGAGCCTTTGGCCTGGGCTACCTGGTGGAACTGCTCGAAGGCGACTTCCGCCTGCAAATGGCCAGCCGGCGCAACAGCTCGCCACGTCATCGCACGCTACAAGCCTTGCTCGACTGGAGCCATGCCCGCCTCAGCGCCCAGGAGCAGGCCATGCTGCACCAGTTGTCGATCTTCACCGGCTCCTTCACCCTGGCCAGCGCCAAGGCCGTGGTCGACGTCAACCCAGGCCAGTTCCAGGACTCTGCCTGGCTGCTCGAAAGCCTGCTGGACAAGTCGCTGCTGCTGGCCGCCAGCGATACCCCGGTTAAACGCTACCGGCTGACCCACAGCACACGCCTGTACGCCGCCCAGAAACTCGGTCAGCACCACGACGCCCGCGCCCTGGCGCAGCGCCATGCAAGCTACACCCTGGGCGAACAACGGCGCGCCTCGCTTGAACTCGAACAACTGACCCCTGACGCCTGGCTGGCCCAGCAAAGCCAGAATATCGAGTGCGTGCGCGCTGCCCTGGCCTGGTGCTTCGGCGCCCAGGGCGACCCGACCCTGGGCGTGGAGCTGGTGCTGGCGAGCGTGCCGCTGTGGCTGCGCTTGTCGCTGATCGGGGAGTGCCACCAGTGGGTCAACAATGGTCTGCTGTTCGCCGCTGCCAGCACCCGCCAACGCATGCAACTGCTGACCATCTCGGCCAGTGTCATGACCCTGGCCCAAGGCGCCGGGCAAGCCATTCGCACCGCCTGGCAACAGGTGATCGACGACGCCCGCATCCTGGGCGACTCCGAACACGAACTGCGGGGCCTGTGGGGCCTTTGGCAGGACCTGTGCTGCTGTAACCAGCATCAGGAAGCCTTGCAGTTGGCCGAACGCTACATCCAGCTCAGCGACCATACCAACAGCCTCGAACGGCGCCTGCTGGGCCGGCGCATGCGCGCCAGCCCACTGTTCTACATGGCCGACTTCGAAGGCGCGCGACACGCCATCAGCGAAGCCTTGAGCTTCCCACAGATGTCACGCAGCCATGTGCTCGACAGCCACTTCAACCAGGCAATCGCCACCCACTCGCTCAAGGCGCAGGTCCAGCTGTTGCAGGGCCAGGTCGGGCAGGCGCTGCTGACCCTGGAAGGCAACGTCGATGCCGCCGGCGGCCTGCATCACCCCGCCAGCCTCTGGTATACCCTGACCTTCAGCGCCATCCCGGTGACTCTGCTGGTCGGACACGAAAAACGCAGCCGCGAATTTCTCCAGCGCCTGAACAGCAGCCTGGAGGGCCATGAAATGCCAGTCTGGCGCCTGTTCATCCGCTGCTTCGAACACATCCTGGCAATTCGCGATGGCCAGGTCGAAGAAGGCGTGCGCGGCCTGAGCGAAGCGCTCGACCACTTGCACGCCTTGGGCGGCAGCCCGCTGTACTGCCTGGTACGCAGCGAGTACGCCCAGGGTTTGGCACGTCTGGGCCTGGTGCAACTGGCAGCGGAAATCATCGACCAGACCCTGGCCGTCACTGCGGCCCGGCAAGAACTCTGGTTCCATCCCGAGCTGTTGCGAGTCAAGTCGCAACTGCTGGCCCAGTCGGACGACCCCGAGCAGCGTGCCCAGGTGCTGGAAACCCTGAACCTGGCCATGGCCGAGGCCAACCAGCAGGGCGCGCGTTTCTGGGCGGGGCGCATCGCTGCCAACCTGTCGCAGCTGGCGAGTCGCAACACCACGCAGGCCCTGCCCCGTGACGTCGAGCAAAGCTGGGAAAAACGCCGCCAGGAGCGGCAACAGGCAAGTACACAGGCTTCACATACATGAGCCCTTGTTAACGTTTGTAAGCAGTGGCGCTGGTTCAAATTGCCCGCGGTTCCCCATAGACCTCGGTACTTCGACAGCCTCCAGGCCAATGGCCGGACCGAACTTGCCACCCAGGAGATCCAGAGCGTACTGCGTCCCGAAGACTTGGCCCACACCTCGCAAACGTGCGCCACTGAAGCGCAGGGTTTCCCTCAGATCAACCGCGCAGCCACCAGCAGATCCGCCACCGCCTGGAAGGTACTGTCCGGCACCGGATCCCCGGCCACCGTACGCCGGGCCAGCTCCGCCGCCAGCCGCTCCTCCCGCGCATGGGCAATGCCCAACTGCGCAGCTTCCGCAAGCGCTCTCGCGCCTTCGTCCGGCTCGTAGCGACACACCACCACCGGCACCGGGGTCTCGCCACGCACATAGCGCAAGCCCACCACCCAGCCACCAGGCACGCCCACCATCAAGGACGCCCGCGCCAGGCCCAGCTTGGTCGCCATGGCCTGCATTTCCTGGCGCTGGCGACGCAGCTCGGCCTTGATCAGCGGGTCGCCGTCGATGTCCTTGCGCTCGCGTTTCTGCTCGCTGCGGGTCATGCGCATTTCCCGGCCGAACAGCCAGCGCTGCATCAGCACATCCGCCGCACCCAGCACCAGGAACGCCGCCAGTACAGTGAACACCAGCGGCTTGAGCACCAGCAGGAAAGTCGATTGCAAGCACTCGGGCCCGCAGCGCGACGACTCCATCAATGCCTGCAACGCGTGCCGACCCACCACGTAGAACGCCAGGCCCAGCAGGTGCACCTTGACCAGCCCTTTGACGAACTCGATCACATTGCGCATGGCGAAGATGCGCTTGAAGCCCTCCGCCGGGTTGATGCGCTTGAAGTCCGGTTTCAGCGGCTCCACCGAGAACACCACGCCGCGCAAGGTGACCAGGTTGGTGAGGATCACCGTCACCACGGTCACCGCCATCACCGGCAAGGTGATGCCGATCAGCAGTCGCTCGGCGGTGTCCAGTACCTGTGGCCACACGCTGGCGAACGGCTCCACGTGGATCTGCGCGACCAGGTCGAACAAGGCGCTGACCTGCGCCTGGGCCCTAGGCGCCATCACCGCGATGCATAGGGTGCAGCAGAGGATGACCATGCCCGAGACCAGGTCCTGGCTCTTGGCGACCTGGCCCTTCTTGCGCGCATCCTTGAGCTTCTTGTCGGTTGCCGGCTGGGACTTCTCTTCGCTGGT
This sequence comes from Pseudomonas sp. LS_2, assembly GCF_042709235.1. Classification (NCBI taxonomy): domain Bacteria; kingdom Pseudomonadati; phylum Pseudomonadota; class Gammaproteobacteria; order Pseudomonadales; family Pseudomonadaceae; genus Pseudomonas; species Pseudomonas sp. LS_2. Next base: position 169,896 of record NZ_JAVAYC010000010.1, read on the forward strand.
ATCAGCCATCACCGCCCTCCACCAGGTTTTTCAGCACCTGCACCGTGCCACGGAACTCGGCCAGCTGGTCGAGCATCACCGGGATCAGGAAACCGATGTACAGCACCATGAGAATGGCGAAGAACAGGTTCTTCACCGGCAGCGACAGATCGAAGATGTGCAGGCTGGGCGCCATGCGCGACAGGTAGGCGAGCATCAGGTCGGTGACCAGCAAGGCGATGATCAGCGGCGCCACCATCAACACGCCGATGCGCATCACCTGGTCGAGAATTGCCAGCACTGCCGGTACCGCCGAGTCGGAGAACAGCGGCGTGAAGTCGCTGACCGGCCACAAGCGGTAGCTGTTCAGGTAGCCATCGACCATCAGGATGAACCCGCCGGACATGAAGTACAGGGCAATCAGCATCACCGTCAGCAAGGTCGACATCACCCCGGACTCCCCCGACGACAGTGGGTCGACCAGTTGCGCCATGGTCGAGCCGCGTTGCAGGTCGATCAGCTCGCCCGCCACCTCTGCGGCCCAGAAGGGAATGCCGAACAACAGCCCCACCAGCACCCCCACCAGGAACTCCTTGAGCAGCAGCCCCAGCAACCAGAAGCCGCCATGCTCGGGCAGGCTGGTAAAGGCTTCGAACACCGGCACGAACATCGGCACCGAAATGGCCACCGCGGCGCAGCTGCGGATCATCCCGGTCAGGCCCAGGCGGTTGAACGCCGGGGTGATGACCACCACGCCCATGGCCCGGGCACTGGCCAGCGCCGCCGAGCTGATGGTGGGGTAGGCGATTTCGAAGAACTGGTTGGCAAGGGCCGCGTCCATGGCCAGCTCAACGCGTCCACAGGGCGAAGTTGTCCAGCACCTGGTCGCCCAGTGCCAGCACCTGCCCAGCCAGCAAGGGCCCGACGAAGACGATCAACAGCAGCACCGCCACCAGCTTGACCACCTGCGGCAGGGTCTGGTCCTGGATCTGCGTCAGCGCCTGCAACAGGCCCACGCCCAAGCCCACCAGGATCGCCACGCCAAGGGCCGGTGCCGACAGCAGCAGCACGGTCATCAGTGCTTGTTTCATCAGTGAAAGAAATACGTCCTGCCCCATCGCCTCAGCCCCCGTAGCTCAGGATCAGACCATGCATAAGGCGCGACCAGCCGCTCAGCGCCACGAACAGAAACAGCTTCAACGGAATCGATATCAAGGTCGGCGAGACCATCGACATGCCCATGGCCATCAGCACGTTGGATACCAGCAGGTCGATCACCAGGAACGGGATGTACAGCAAGAAACCAATCTCGAACGCGCGGGTGAGCTCGGAGCTGACGAACGCGGGTATCAGCACCACCAGGTCGTCGTTGCGCAGGTCGGCGCGGGCCTCGGGCGACCAGACATTCTCCGTGGCCTGCACGAAGAACCCCCGCTCGCTTTCGTTGGCGAAGCGCGCCAGGTGCGCCTGCAAGGGCGGGCGCAGGGCCTGGCCGAGGGCCTTGACCTGCTCGGCGCTGTCCATCTGCAAGCCATGGCTTTGGGCTGCGCGGTACATGTCGCCGATCAGCGGCGTGGTGACATACACCGAGAGGATCAGAGCGATGCCATACAGCACCAGGTTCGGCGGGGTCTGCTGCACGCCCAGGGCGTTGCGGATCAGGAACAGCACCACGGAGATCTTCAAGAACCCGGTCAGGGTCACCACCGCCAGCGGTATCAAGCCGATGGAGGCGACGACCAGAATGATTTCGACCAGGTTGGGCTGGTACCCGCTCATGAGACGGCGAAACTCAGCACGCGCACCCCGAGGCCATCCCCTACCTTCACCAACTGGCCCTGGCCGACCCGGCGGCCATTGATCATCAAGTCCACGCCGTCATGCATGCGCGGCGCCAGCTCCAGGACGCTACCGACACCCAGTTCGCGCAGCTGGGCGAAGCTCAGCTCGACACTGCCCACCTGGCAGACCAGCTTCAGTTGCAGCTCATCCAGGCTGCTGTCCAGGCCGTCGGCCCCGACCTCTACATCACTCATAGGTTGCTCCTTCACCACCGCCAGTACGTTTGGAGTTTCGAGTAGCCGCAGGCGCTGGCCATCGCGCTGCGCCCTCAGCATCAATTGCCCAGCCAGGTGCAGGCGAACCTGGGCCTCGGCCCAGGGCTCGAGCATCACCACATCGCCCGGCAACAGGCTGCGCAGCTCGGCCAGGGTCAGGCCGGCCTCGCCAGCGTCGACCTGCAGCAACAAGGGCAATGCGCCAAGGTCCAGGGGGGCCGGAGCGATGTGACGGTCCAGCGCATCGAGCAGCACCGCCCAGCCAGAGGCGTCGCTGCGCAGTTGCACGGGCAGCGGCGTGCCATCGAGGCTCACACACAGCTCGAGCTGCAACGGCGCCAGGTTCGATGGCGTCTCGGGGGGCCGCTCGAGCACCTGCAATGTCAGCCCCAGCCCCTGCTCCAACGGCTCGATCAGCGGCAACAACGCCTGCTCCAGCAACAGCGCCGACGCCAGGCTCGCCAGGACCATGTCTTCGGGCAGCGCCAACAATCCCAAGGCTTGCCGCGGCAGTGCCAACCACAGCGGCGACTCGCCCAACGCCAGCCACGCCACCAGCAACGGCTCGTTGCCCGGCGCCATGCTCACCTGCCATTGGACCTGCAACGCGTGCTCGCCGAAGCGGCCGTGCCAGGGCTGGCGCGGACGATGCAGACGGCGATGCGAGGGCTGCCACGCCGGGTCGTACCAGGGCAGGGCCTCGGAAAACCCCAGGGTATCGGCAGACGCTGACATGCAAAGCGTGGTCAAGGCGCGATACCCGCGAGCGGAGCAAACAGGTCATCGCTGTCTTCGCGCAGCTCACCGGCGCGGCGTTCGCCGTGGGCATGCCGACGGACCACATCGTCCCAGGCCTCGACCTGGCGCTGGCGCTGGGCATGCACCCCTTGCAAGGCGGCACGAGCCTGCTCCTGGTGCGCCAGGTCCGCGTGCGCCCGGTCGATGCCGCCGAGCAACGCCTGCTGGTCGTCTTCAAGCTCACCCAGGCGCAGTTGCGCCGCGAGCCAGGCACTGACCGACAGGCCCTCGCTGAAGCGGCCATAGAGCTTCTCGGCCTCGCGGGCAGCAGCCTCGCGGTGCAGGTGCAGGCGCTCACGGGCGTCGTCCAGGGCCGCATGGCTTTCCCGGCAGCGCACGCGCTGCGCGGCCAACTGGCTGCTGGCGCGCTGCTCGCGCAGTTGCCGCAGGGCTTGCAGGTTTTTCAGGTCGTGGGCGTTCATCGGCGCTTGCTCCTCATGCCAATACCTTGCGCATATGGTCCAGGGTCTGTTGCGCGCCAGCCGGCTGGTCGGCCGCCTGGCGCAGGAAGGTCTCGATGGCGCTGTGCCGGGCGATGGCCTCGTCGGCCAAGGGGTCGCTGCCCGCGGCGTACTCGCCGATGCGCACCAGCATCTCGATATCGTTATGCCGCGCCATCAACTCGCGCATGCGCATCGCCAGGGTGCGCTGCTCGCGGCTGGCCACCTGCTCCATGAGGCGGCTGCGGCTGCGCAGCACGTCGATGGCGGGGAAATGGTTGCGCTGGGCCAGTTCGGCGCTGAGCACCACGTGGCCGTCGAGGATCGAGCGGGCCTCCTCGGCCACAGGGTCGGTCGCCGCGTCGCCTTCGGTCAGCACGGTGTACAGCGCAGTGATGCTGCCGCGCTGGGCGGGGCCTGCGCGCTCCAGCAGGCGCGGCAAGGCGGAGAAGAACGATGGTGGGTAGCCACGACGGGTCGGTGGCTCGCCCACCGCCAGGCCGATCTCGCGCTGGGCGCGGGCGAAGCGGGTCAGGCTGTCCATCAGCAGCAGCACGTCGCGGCCCTGATCGCGGTGGTACTCGGCCAGCACCGTGGCCACGTAGGCGGCTCGGACGCGCTCGGCAGCAGGCCGGTCGGAGGTGGCCACCACCGCCACGGTGCGTGCACGGGCCTCGGCACCGAGCTGCACGTCGAGCAGCTCGCGCACCTCGCGGCCGCGCTCGCCGATCAGGCCGATCACCACCACGTCGGCGCTGGTATTGCGGACCATGCTGGCCAACAGCGACGACTTGCCCACGCCGGGTTCCCCGAACAAGCCCATGCGCTGGCCACGGCCAAGGGTCAGCAGGCCGTCGATGGCCCGCACCCCGACCCACAGCGGCTGCTCGATCACCTGGCGGGCGAACGGCTCGGGCGGCTCGGCTTGCAGCGGGTAGCGCTGCAAGGTGCCGACCGGTGGCTGGCGATCGCCATCGAGGTAATCGCCCATGGGGCTGACCACCCTGCCCAGTTGCGCATCGCCCACGCTCACCGCCATGGCCGCGCCGGTGGCGGTGATCTCGGTGCGGGTGGACAAGCCCTCCAGCGAGCCGATAGGCGAAAGGATCGCCTCGTCGCCGTCGAAACCGATCACCTCGGCGGCCAGCATGCGCCCAGTGGACGGGTCGTGCAGGCGGCACAATTCGCCAATGCGCACCCCCGCCACGCTGGCCCGCAGCAGCACGCCACGAATGCTGCGAATGGTGCCCTTCATCGGCCTCGGGCGCGCTTCGGCCAGGCGCGCCTGCAAGCGCGGCAGCACGGTATCGAGGCTCACGCTGCCCCCTCGTCGAAGGGCAGCAAGCCTCGGCGCAATGCCTGCAGCTGCGCATCCAGGCCCAGTTCCACCGAGCCGACCGCGCAGCCCAGGCGCGCCTGGCCCGCGTGCAACTGGTCATCGGGCTCCAGCGTGACGGCGGCCAGCCCCTCGGGCTCGGCCAGCAGGCGCTGGCGCACCGCCGCCACCTCATGGGATGGCACGAACAGCGTCAGGGCCTGATCCTGGCGAAACGCGAGCAATGCCTTGCGCGTGCAGCCCAGCACCCGCTCGGCATCGTCCATGCCCTGCAACACCTCACGGGCGATGCCCAGAGCCAGGTCGGCCAGGGCGCTTTCCAGGCCGGCCAGGTAGGCGTCGACCTGGGCCTGGGTCTGCACCAGCAGCGTACTCACTGCCTCGGCGCCTTTCGCCCGGCCGGCCTCGAAACCTTCGGCGCGGGCCTGTTCGAGCCACTGGGCGCTGTCCTGACGCACGCGCTCGGCTTGCTCCCGGGCCGCTTGCAGGTAGGCGTGGCCATCGGTCCACAACTGCGCCTGGGCGGCACGCAGGATACGTGCGGCTGGGCGGCTTGGCAGTTCGCTCATGGCGCCAGCTCCTCGTCAGGCGTGGCCAGCAGGCCTGCCACCCGGCGCACCAGGCTTGGGTCTATCGCCTTGGACGAGGCCTCGGTGTGCGGTTGCGGCAGGCGCAACAACAGCCACTCGCGCAGCGACTGCGGCTGGCTGTGCAGCCAGTCCTGCACGCAGCGGGCGCCATCGGCCTCGATGGCCGCCAGCAGGTCGTCGGGCTGGCGCAGCAGGTCTGGGGCGCCGCTCCATTGCCGGTGCGCCAGCGCCAGGCTGAACACCTCCTGGCCAAGGCCCTGGCGCAGGTGCTCAACCACCTCGCGGCGAATCTCCCGGCCCAAGGCCGCGCCATGCCAGATTGCCCCGCACAGCCGCGGCAGGCGGGCGAACACCTCTGGCGACAGCAGCAGCACTGGCAGGTCCTGGGCCAGTGGTTCGGGCAGTTGCGCGATGGGTTGCAAGCGGTAGGTGCGCAGCAGCAGGGTCAGCAGCCGCGCTTGGAAACGGGGAGCCTTGAGCAATGCCTGCACCTGTGTCGGCGCCACTTCGTCGGCGAAGCAGGCGGCCAGATGACGACGGTCGATAAACGCCAGTGGCTCGGCCAGCAGCGCCTGCCATTGCGCAAGCGCGTTCATGGGGCCTCCGGCAGACGGTACAGGGACTGGGCACGGCGCTGGCTCCAGTGCTGCCAGCCCAGTACACCGCCCAAGGCCAACGCCAGCAGCAGGCTGCCGCCGAGCAGCAGACGTGCCCAGGCCAGGTCGTCCTGCATCAGCCAGATGCCCATGAAGCGCGTCATGCGCGGCTGGCCCCGGGCTTCGCGCGGCACACCGGCGGCCTTGATCGCGGTCACCGAAACGCCGTCGTAAGCCAACCCGGAGATGCCGTTGGCCACCAGGGTCTTGATCTGTGGGATCAGCGGGTTGATGTCGGTAGTGGCGTCATAGCGCACCAGCACCGAGGCGGACGACGGCGAGATGACCCGCTTGAGCAGGTCGTTGTCCGGCAGTACCACGTGCACCCGCGCCGAGACGATGCCGTCGATCTGCGAAACGCTGTGCGACAGCTCCTCGCTCAAGGCATAGACCATCTGCGCACGCTCCTGCACTGGCGAGGACACCAGCCCGTTGCTCTTGAACACCTGGCCAAGGTTGGAGAACTGCTGCCCCGGCAAGCCGGCTTCGTCCAGGCGCGCCATGGCCTCGGCGAAGCGTCGCTCGTCGACGACGATCTTCAGCTGGCCATTGTCCTGAACCTTGCGCGTAGCCGGGATACCCTCGCGCAGCAACACCGCGAGCATGGCATTGGCCTCGCGTTCGCCGAGGTTGCTGTACAGGTCCATCTCGCAGGCCTGCAACAAGCCGGCCAGGGCGACGACGATCAACAGGCGCGAAGCGCGACGGGCCATGGGGTCATTGTCCTTTGAGCAAGGTATTGGCAGACCCGGACACCTGGGTCGCCCCACGCACCACCATCTGGGTCTCGATCGAGTAGTCGAACATGCGCCCCAGCGACTGGACGATCTGGTCCATCTGCGGGTCGCCGACCTTGCGCCCGCCCTCGCCCGCCACGCTGGCGAAGGACGACGGCGAGTGCGGTGGCGCCAGGGCCGGCTGGGTGCCGGCCTGGCCAAGGGTTTCGGCGCGCGCACTGAAGTTGCGCGAGCGGTCGATGAAACCGTCGAGCCGCTGCATCAGGCTTTCGCCGATCTGGTGGGGGCTTGCGCCTTCGGGCATGCCCTTGGCGCCATTGGCCATGTGCTCGAACAGGTTCTGCGAGGCGCCAGGCGCCTGCAGCCCTCCTGAAGGCGGCAGGGCCGCCGTGCTGGCGAGACTGATGCTCATGGCCGTTACTCTTCGTCGTCTTCCGAGGACATCGCCTCGTTCAGGATTTCCTGGATCCTGGGCATGATGATGAACTGCCCGCCGACCATGACCCCGTTGTCGACCAGTGCGCTGGTGAGCTCTTCGTCGCTGATCTGCTCCTTGGATTTGTCCACGGCCGAATTGAACTGGGCCTCGGAGCTGGCAGGGGTGCTGGCGGTGCTGTCGATCGGGGTAACGGCCATGGTGTTTCTCCTTGGGGGATGAGGCGTGGTGAATGATTCAGTGATCGCTGATCGAAATGCCGCGAAACACGCGAATGCCCCGAGCGACGCTCGGCACCTGCGTGGCGGGTTGCTGCTGGGTGTCGAGGTGCTGCTGGATCATGTTCAGGTAGGCCGGCGGGCCGGAAATGTATAGTTCCTCGCCGCCACCGCCCTGGCGCATCGACAGTTGCGAGCCTTTCACGTCGAGCTCGGCCAGGTAGTCGTGCAACGCCTGTGGGTCCAGGCCCGGGCCTCTGCGCACCAGGCGCGTGGCCACCTCGTCGGCGGCGTTGATATAGAGAATGTTGCCGTCGAAGTACCAGGCCAGGCCGTTGCTGTCGCACAGGCGGGTAAGGAATTCGCCGGCCAGCTCGCTGCGCACCGGACTGCGCGCCTTGCCACGGACCTTCTCCGACATCACCACGATCAGCCCCAGGTTGTGGCCGAACTCGTTGAGCGCACCGCGTACGTCCTGGTCGACCAAGGCATAGGCGAAGGGCTCGGCGAACCAGTCGGGCCCATCCAACGGTGCCTGGCCGTGGGCCGGCCAGGCCAACGCCAGCAACAGCGCCATCGCGCCCAGGCCGCCCAAGGGCTTCACGGATGTGAAATTGCGTGAATGGCCGCCGGCTTGGCCAACCGAGCCGCTAGAATGAACGCCCCTGCGCCTAGCCGAGCCTTGCCCATGCCGAACCGCTTGCCGTCCACCCTGCTTCTGCTGGCCAGCGCCTTGCTGGCTGCCTGCTCCAGCCAGCCACGCCCCGCCGATGACGGCTACGAACGCCTGATGCACCTGGCGGGCGACCTGCAACGCCGCGGCGACAATGCCTCGGCCGCCGCCCTCTTCGAGAACGCCACGCAGCAGCCCGGCCAACACCCCGAGGCCTGGCTGAAGCTGGGTGAGGCCAGCCTGGCCAGCGGCGATGCGCGCACTGCCGAGCGCGCCTACCAGCAGGCCTTGGCGTTGCAGGCGGACAACCTCGATGCGTTGCTCGGCCTGGGTACCGCACAGTTGCACCAAGGCAAGCTGGAGCGCGCGACCGCGGTGCTGGCCCAGGCCGCCGCAACCAGCGACAACCCGCAGGCGTGGAACCGTTTGGGTATCGCGCAGATCTTGCGCGGCCAGGCCAGCGCGGCGCAGACGGCCTTCGACAAGAGCCTGGGCCTGGCCCCGGACGACCTCGACACCCGCTGCAACCTGGCCTTGGCCTACGCCCTGGGCGGCCAGGCGCAGCGGGCGCTGGACACCGTGCGCCAGGTGGCCCGGTCGCCGCGGGCACTGCCCCGGCACCAGCGCAACGAACTGCTGGTGACGGTGCTGGCAGGACGCGAGCAGGACGTTGCGAACCTTGTGCTGGACGACATTGCGGCCAGCGAGCGCCCGGCGCTGCTGGCCGAGGCCCAGCGCATCAAGGCCATTGCCGAGCCACAGGCCCAGGCTCGTGCACTGGGACTGGTGGATGCGCGCTGACGACCGGTTCATCGGCGCTCCTGCGTGTCGGCGCGCGACTGTTGTTCTTCCTGGCGACGACGCAGTTCGGCGCGGTCGTAGCCTTCGATATACACCTGTGCGGCACGGCCCACGGGCGCGGCCATGGTCGGGCCAGTCGGACGGCCCTGGGACAGGTCGGCAGGTTGCTCGACCATGCGCATCAGGGTGAGGTTGTTGGCGCAGCCTGGAGGTAGCAGCGGGACGAAGTCCTCGCCCAGGTCGAAGGCATCCTCGGCAGCGGGCGTGAGGCATTCCACCGGCACCAGGGCGCCGTTGTGGGCCTGGCGCTGGAAATCGCCCGAGTAGGAAGTCGGAGGCAGGTGGGTCTGGCAGCCGCTCGACAGCACCAACAGAACGGCAGCGAATGGCCAGGGCTTCGCCCTGGTTCGCGACGTCCTCAAGGACAACGCTACACCTGTAGGAGCGGGCTTGCCCGCGAACAGGCCGGCAGTTTCGACACACCGCCCCTCGCCCAAATTGCGTTGCAACACGTCCATGCACACCCTCGAATCAATTCATGTAAAAGCCGAACTTGCCGCCGCTGCGCGGCCCCGCCGACGCCGTGGTAGCGCCGGGCATGGGGTCCATGGGCGTGGCCAGGTCGCGCTGGCGTACCGGCTGCACCAGGTACGGCGTGATCAGGATTACCAACTCGGTTTCATTGCGCTGGAAGCGTTTGGAGCGGAACAGGTTGCCGAGGATCGGCATGTCGCCCAGCATCGGCACCTTCTCCACGTCCTGGCTGCTCTCGCGCTGGAACAGTCCGGCAATGGCGAAGGTCTGGCCGCTGCCCACTTCGACCCGCGTGTCGGCGCGCCGCACGCGGAACGACGGCACCCGGTAGCCGGCCACCTCGGTCGCTTCCGAGCCCATCAGGCTGCTGACCTCGGGGCGCACCTGCAACGCGATGCGCCCATTCGGCAGCAAGGTCGGGCTGAACAGCAGCGACACACCGAAGGGCTTGTACTCGATCCCCACCAGGTCGCGGTTCACCGGCACCGGTACCGCCACCTCGCCGCCGGCCAGGAAACTCGCGGTCTGCCCGGTCATGGCGGTGATGTTGGGCTCGGCGAGAATTTCCAGGATGCCGTTGCCTTGCAGTGCCTCAAGGATGGCGTCGACATTCACGTTGCCCGAGCTCAGGCCGGCACTGATCACGTTCGAAGCGCCGCTGGCGGCGTCGGCAGCCAGCCTGCCGCCGGTGAGCAGGCCGAAGGAGAAGGTGCCGTTGTTGAACAGCGCGTTCCAACTCACGCCATAGCGCAGCAGCTCGGAGCGCGACACTTCGGCGAAGCGCACACGGATGTTGACCTGGGCGGCGCCTGGGTAGGTGGCACTGTTGAGCGCCGGCACCTGGGCCTGGTTGTCGAGCAGGGCATTCAGGTCACTGGCCTCGCCCACGCTCTGCACACTGCCCTTGGCCACCAGCTGGTTGCCCACGGCACTGACCTGGGCGCCGCTTTGCGGGTGCAGCGCCTGCAACGGGCGGCTCACGGCCTGGGTCGGGCTGTTCACCGAGACCCCCAGCACCGCCAGTTGCGTGCCCGCCTCGTCGAGGGCGATCAGGCTGGTTTGCCCTGGGGCCTTGCCGAACAGGTAGATGACCCCGGCCGACACCACCTGAAGGTCGGCCACGCCTGGTTCGGCCAACAATACCGAGGCCACCGGGGCCTGAAAACGCAGAATGCGTCCCTCGCCAGCGGCCAGGTCCACGGTGCCACGACTGCCCGGTGCCAGGTCCTGGGCGGCAACTGAAAGCGACCAGGCCAGCCCGGCCAGCACCAGGCCCACACAAAACGCCATACGCAGGAAACCGTTCATGAAGCACTCGCCGTGGAAGTGACAGGGGTGTCGCGTCGTGCCTGGCCTTCACCCTGTTCCAGGGTGCCGACGGCCTGTACGTTGTACTCGCCTGCCAATTCTCGGAACGACAGCACCGCCAGCTCCAGGTCGCCGCGCAGCACCAGCCAGCGCAGGTGTCGACGCAGCTCCGGATGCACCAGCAGCACGCTGCGGCGGTCATCAGGCAGGCGTTCGCAGGCCTGGCGCAGTTGTGCGAGCAAGCCACGGTTGGCCTGCTCAGGTATGCGGTCGTTACCGGCCTCCTGGCGACGCAGGGCGGTGCGCAGTTGCTGCTCGAGCATGGGCGCCATCACCAAGGCACTGATCACCCGGTTGCGGTCGGCGTGCTGATGACTGATCTGCCGCGCCAGCGCCGCGCGCAGGTGCTCGGCCAACTGCCCGGCATCGGCATCGCGCCCGCCCCAGTCGACCATCGCTTCGAGCAGCGCCCGCTGGTTGCGGATCGACACACCCTCGCTCACCAGATGGCGCAAGGCCTCGGCCATGCGCTGCAGCGACAGGTTGCGCAGTGCCTCCTTGATCAGCTCGCCATAACTGCCTTCGTTACGCTCGAGCAAGGCACGGGTTTCCTGGATGCCGAGGAAATCCGCGGCGTAGCGGCGCAAGGTGCGCTCCAGCACGGCGCGCAGCAGTTCCTCGGGCAGCATGAAGCCCACGCCGGCCTGCTCCAGGCGTGACTGGTGCGAGCGCTCGACCCAATGCGCGTTGCGCCGGGTCAGCGGCGAGTCGGCCTCAAGTAACGGCACTTCCAGCAGCTCGGCGTTCACCGGGTCGTCGCGTAGCAGCAGGCAGTCGGTGGGCAGCTCGCCCTCGCTGACCGGTACGCCTTCAAGCTCGATGACGAAGCGCTGTCCAGGAAACTGTCCATCGACATGAATGGCAGCCACGGGCACCTCGATACCCAGCTCGTCACGCAATTCGAAGCTCAACGCCTCGAAACGCTGGCGCAGCGGCTGTGTCGGAGCGCTGGCTGCCAAGCCTGGCCCGAGCACCATCAGCACACGGCAATCCAGTGGCTTGCTGGTCGGTGCGACAGGCTCGGCCGGCAAAGGCTCTGGCTCTTCCACCGGCACGACCTCGTCGTCCACAACCTCCAGAGCCGCACGCGCCTCGCGCCGCGCCAGCATGAAGGCAGCGCCACCCAGCAACGCCGACAGGCTGATGAACACGGCCGCAGGAAAACCTGGCAGCAGGGCAACGCCCAGCAGGATCAACGCGGTCAGCGCCAAGGCCCGGTGGCTGGCACCCAGCTGGCGTACGATCTCGCTGCCCAGGTCGCCACTGGCGCCGTCGCTGTTGACCCGTGTCACCACGGTGCCCGCAGCCACGGAAATCAACAGCGCGGGAATCTGCGCGATCAACCCGTCACCCACGGTGAGCAACGAATAAGCGTGCACCGCCTCGCCGAACGGCATGTCGCGCTCGACCATGCCGATCAGCATCCCACCCAGCAGGTTCACCGCCAGGATCACCAGGCCCGCGATGGCATCGCCCTTGACGAATTTCATCGCCCCGTCCATCGCCCCGAACATCTGGCTCTCGCGCTCCAGCCGCGAGCGGCGACGACGCGCCTCGGCCTGGTCGATGTCGCCGTTGCGCAAGTCGTTGTCGATGCTCATCTGCTTGCCGGGCATGGCATCGAGGGTAAAGCGCGCGGCCACTTCCGCCACCCGCTCGGCGCCCTTGGTGATGACCACGAACTGCGCCACGGTGATGATCAGGAACACCACCAGGCCCACCACCACCTGGCCTGCGATGACGAAATCGCCGAAGGCCTTGACGATATGCCCGGCATCGCCATCGAGCAGAATCAACCGCGTGGTGGTGATCGAGAGCGACAGGCGGAACAGGGTGCTCAGCAGGATCAGCGGCGGCAGCGCGGAGAACTCCACCGAATGGGAAATGTAGAAGGCGACGATGAGGATCAGCAGGCTCAGGGTGATGTTCAGGGCGATGAGGGTGTCGACCAGGTAGGTCGGCAGCGGGATGATCATCATCGCGATGGCCATCAGCATGAACGACACGATGACCACGTCGCTGCGCTGCGAGGCTGCGCGGGCCAGTCCGTTGAGGCGCTCGAGCAGGCTCATGTAGCCACCTTGCGCGCCGCCAGGTAGCGCTTGAAGCACTGGCGTGCCTCGTCCTTGCGCGCGGCGCGCCACAGGGCGTGACTACGCAGCAGCAGCAAGGCAGCCGAATCGCCTTCCTGGGCCACCGCGCGGTCCAGAACGTTGAGCGCGCGCTCGGCATCGCCACTGTCGGTAAAGGCCATGGCCAGCTGGCGCAGCAGTGCGCCGTCGCTGGGCGCCATCTGTGCGGCAATCAGCAACATCACCAGGGCCCGCTGTGCCTGGCCACTGCGCCGGTAGAGGTCGCCCAGGCCCTTGAGCAACTCGATGCTGTCGTGGTGTTCGCGCGCTTTCATGGTTGCTGCACCTCGGCACGTTGCTGGGCCAGCGACTGGCGCAGGTGCACCTCTTCGCGCAGCAGGTCTTCGGCCAGTACGCGCACTTCAGGTTCGGTATCGAGCCCGGGCAGCACTTCGTCCAGCAGGTATTGCAGAAGTGCCTGCGCACGGTTGCCAGCGAACAGCTCGGGGTTGATCGCCTCGCAGCCCAGGGCCTGCTCCAGTTCGCCACGCAACGAGCGACGGCCAGCCTGCCCACGCTTGCCCAGCAGCGCCTCGAAGCGGGCATTGGCACGCGCCTGTACCGGGCGCACCGCCGCGACAGCGGAGGCTTTCTCGGAAGGCGTCGGCAGCAGTGGCCGAGGATCGACTCTCATAAGGTCAAGGTGAAGCGTTCTTCACCCCTGGCCAGCACCACCTGGTCGCTGTCGATGCGCTCCAGCAGCCAGCCATCGGACAATTCCGCACCGGGGTACAGGCGCTTGCCGCCGTCGCCGACCACGTAGGGGTGTTCGCCGAACCACACGGCCTGGAAGTACACCCTTGGCTTGGCGACGTCGGCATGTACGGATACCTGGCTGTGCAGCATCACCTGCTGGCCGAAGCGTTGGTCGAAGGCTTGGCGCAGCTCGACCCAGCGGCTTTTCTGGGCCGCCTCGTGGCGCCCGCTGGCGACCAGTTGGCCGCCGGCTTCGCTGACATTGACGCCATTGAAGCCGTTGACGCGCAGTTGTTGCTCGAACCACGAACGGGCATCGCTGAGCGTGGCCTGCTGTGGCGCACGCGGCACTGGCGAAACGCTGTTCACCTGGGAAATTTCGCTTTCGCCACGAAAGGCAAAGGCGAAGGCGCAGATGAACATCAGCCCCAACGCCAGCAACAGGTTTGGCCTGGCGAAGCCGGCCGGACGCTGGCTGGATGCAGTGCGCCTGGGCGCTGGCGGATCCAGGCACAGCCGTGCTTCGCCGAGGCGGATGCGCAGCGGCAGTCGGCCGCGATAGCCACTGCCCAGAGGCACCCGGGTCGAACGCCCCAGGCGGTCCTCGACCTCCACCTCGCCCGCCAGGGCCTCGACGGCGACCTTGTCATCGTCCAGGCACAACGCCAGGTGCCCAGGGGCGATACCTGGGTCGGTCAGAATGAAATCGTCATCGGCGCTGCTGCCCAGGGTATGGCGCGTGCCCTCCAGAACGATGCGACCGCCCTGGTGCAGGCCTTGGGTGATGCTGAGCACAGGCCTGGCCGATGCTGCACGGCCACTGATGGAAACGGGAGAGGCAAGAACGGTCATGGGCGGATCACCACCGTGAAGCCCGCCGACAGCGAGGTGTCAGCAGCCTTGGCATGGAATTCTTCTGGGTAACGCATTCGCTGCAAGGGGTGCGCGGGCGGCACAAGCACCGCCCGCACGCCAACGTCAGTTCTGCGGACGTTGCTTGGTAGCGTCGAGCTCAGCCTTTTTCGCAGTGGTCACCTCGGTGATTTTTGCCGACTTCTCGATAGCCATGTTGAAGGTGGCTTCCATCTTGGCGATGGATGCATCAGCGCCGCCGCCGGAACTTGCTGGAGGTACGTTGCTCATCGTGAAACTCCTTCGAGGGGGGGGGGGTAGGTTCATAGGCCGCGTCGCGGCTAAAGTGAAGCCTGTGCCGCAGGGCAGTGAGCTCTGCGGAACGGGGCTCATGTTAGGCAGCCGGTTTCGGCCACTGCTGTGAAACGTTGTGAAAGGTCATGAAGCGCAGGCGGCGAGTAGCGTTTTAACGAGCGTCTGCCTTGAGACGGTCGGCGTTGTCGAGGTCGGCGAGCGGCGAGAGTATCCGGCGGTCGAAGGTGTCTATCGCAGCCAGGCTGCGCACCCGCTGCGGCCAGTCGGCATGGGTCAGGGCGCCGCGCCCCAGGGTGACCATGTCGGCCTCGCCCGAGGCGAGCAAGGCGACGGCGCGCTCAGGGTCGTGCAGCGAGCCATTGGCCAACACCGGCAGGCCGCCATGACGCTTGGCCAGGGCCGCAAGGCTCAGGCCTTGCTCGAACGCGGGTTGCCAGGCCTCGAACTCGGTGGTGTGCAGATAGTCGAGCGGCAGTTGCCCGAGCAGCTCGTAGATGTCGGCAGCTTCTTCCTGGCCGCGCCACTTGTGCGTGAAGTCGTTGACCTTGCCTTGTGAACTGCGCAAACCAACGATGAAGTCGTCGCCCACTGCGGCACGCACCGCCTTTACCGTTTCCAGGGTGATGCGCAGTCGCTTGGCGACTTCGCCGCCATAACCGTCGGTGCGCAGGTTCACGCCCTCGGTCAGGAACTGGTCGAGCAGGTAGCCATTGGCGCCATGGATTTCCACGCCGTCGAAACCCGCCTCCCGCGCCCGCAGCGCGGCTGCCGCGAAACCTGCAACCGCTTCGTCGATCTCGGCCTGGGTCATGGCCTGCGGCAGCGGGTAGTCGCCAACTCCACGATAGAAGCCCATCTGCTGCCCGACCGGCCGCTTGGCCGAAGGGCCGCGGGTATCGGTGACGAAGCGGTTGCCCTGGGAAAGCGCCCCGGCGTGCATCAATTGGGCGACGATGCGTGCGCCAGCTGCGTGGACACGTTCCACCACCGGCCGCCAGGCCTCGCGCTGCGCGACATTGGCCAGGCCCGGCTGATGAAAGTAGCCCTGCGACCAGCGCTCGTCGGTATAGATACCCTCGGTGATGACCAGGCCGAAGCCGCCCTCGGCGAAGCTTGCGTAGTACAGCGCCATGCGCGCCGTGGCGTCCCCTGATTGCGTGGCGCTGACCCGTGTCATGGGCGCGACTGCCATGCGGTTTGCGAGCGTGAGCGCGCCGAGTTTCAGCGGTTCGAACAGCTGGGTGGTCGCGCTCATGTCAGTGCCCCTGCGCCGCTGGAACGGCCGCGATGGCCTCGATCTCGATCATCACCTCGGGGTGATAGAGCGCCCGCACTTCGGCGATGGTATCGGCCGGATAGGGGGCGCTGAAGAACTGGCGACGCAGTTCGATGACGTCATTGAAGTTATTCATGTCAGTCACGAAGATGGTCACTTTGATGACCTGGTCCAGGCTCGAGCCACCGGCTTCAAGCGCACGGCGCAAGTTGGCGAAGGCCTGCTCGCCCTGGGCACGGAAGCCGCCCTCGACGATCTTGCCGTCGTCGCCAGCACCGGCCTGGCCGGAGACGAACAGCAGGTTGCCGAAGCGAATGCCTTGTGAAAGCAGGTATGGCGCGTAATTGTCGGGGGTGGTGATAACACGTTCGAGTTTCATCGTCTTGCTCCAGTACGTGAGGTTGCCAGTTGCCGAAGGTGGCTTCCGGGGTCATGTGTAGAGCTATAAGATCGACGTTCACGGCCAGGCCGACAAACGTTCAATTATCACCCGATAGATGAGGTAATTTCAGCCATGCGGCGCCTCCCCCCGTTGTCTACGCTGCGCGCCTTCGAGGCCGCCGCCCGACATGGCAGCTTCAAGCAGGCCGCCCATGAGCTTTCGGTCACGCCCACGGCCATCAGCCACCAGGTACGTGCACTGGAAGAGCACCTGGGGCTGGCATTGTTCGAGCGGCGCGTACGCAAGGTCGTGCTGACCGATGCCGGCGCTCGGCTCTACCCGGTACTGCGCGAAGGCTTCGATGCGTTCGTCCGGGTGATCGAGCGCATCACGCCCCGGCAAGGCCGTGCGCAGGTAACGGTGTCGGCGACGCTGGCGTTCACCGCGCGCTGGCTGGTGCCTCGGGTCACCGCGTTTCATGCCCAGCATCCGCAGATTGCGTTGCAGCTTCAGGCGTCCGACGAGGTGGTCGACCTGGATGCCGCTGGTGTCGATATCGCGATCCGCTACGGCAAGGGTCCCTATCCCGGCTTCGACGTGGTGCCGCTGTTCGCCGATCGCTTCGCGCCAGTGGCGAACCCGCTGCTGCAGGTCGAATCGGTAAGCGACCTGTCGCAGCGTCCGCTGATCGACTTCCAGTGGCGACGCAAGCACCGTGACAACCCGACCTGGGCGCGCTGGTTCGCCGAAGCGGGGCTGGATGAGCCGAAGGAGGCGCCGCTGCTGGGTTTTTCCGATGAGAGCCATGCCATACAGGCGGCGGTGGCGGGCCAAGGGGTGGCGTTGGTAAGCCTGGCGCTGGTACGCGATGAGCTGGCGGCTGGGCAGTTGGTGCAACCGTTCGAGCAGACCATTACCGGGTTTCGGCATCATCTGCTGACGCGGCGGGGGGAGACTGGCGGGGCGGTGGCAGCGGTGGCTGCCTGGCTGGTGGGGCAGAGTGAGGGGTAAGCCTTGCAATGAGTGCACTGAAAAACTAAAGCGCAGACCCGCAAACACCCCTATCGCTCTCCCGCGCCCTACCCCTGCGCCTGCAAGAACAACGAAAACAGCTCCGACTGCGACTTGATCCCAAGCTTGCTGTACATGTGCTTGCGGTGCACTTTCACCGTCTCGGCGGAAATCGCCAGCTTGCGGGCGATTTCCTTGCTCGAGCAGCCGCTGAGCATCAAGCGCCCCACCTCCAGCTCGCGCGCGGTCAGGGGTGTTTGCAGTGCCTCGACGGTTTCCTCAAGTCGGCTTTGCCAACGCGGCGCCGGGGCGCTGGCCTGTTCCAGCAATTCACGTTCGAACGCCATGCGCTGGCGCATCAGGCCCGCCACCCATGGCCGCAACAGCTCGAGCAAGGCCACCTGCTCCGGGGTGAAACGGCCCTTGCTGCCCAGCGACAGGCACAGTGTGCGTTCGGCATCGAGTTGCACATTGAACTGCACTTCGTCGGCCACCACATTGAGGCGGAAATAGCGCTGGTAGTAGTCGGTCTGCTCGAAACATTCCGGGGCCACGTCGCCCAACTGGAACAGCCCGCTGCCCGGCGCTTCGCGGCTGGCGATGTAAAACGGGTCGAGCAGGTAGAGACCTTTGAGGTAGTCCTGGAACAGCGGGTCGGGGCCGCCATCCTCGGCAGCGCATTCGGCGAACACCTGGGGGCGGCCATTGCTGAACAGCAACGCCACCCAGCTGTCGAACGGCACGTAGCGCTTTAGCAGGCGCACCTGGGCAAGCCAGAAGCCTGGCGTATCCAAGGTTTCGATCAACTGCCCTACCCCGCGGTGCCAGGCCAGGTCCTGTAGCGAAAGGTTCATGCCTCTACCCCTGTTGGGTTACCACATGGGCGTAATTACCCAGGCGCGATGGCCAACTGCATACTCGGCGCATTCTGACCGGTTTTGGTCGTACGGTCATGTCTACGTACAGGAGCTGCAATGAAGGTCGAACTCGTGCAACTGGCCGGTCGCGATGGCGACACCGCCTACAACCTGGAGCGCACCCTGGCGGCAATCCACGCCTGCCCTGCGGGCACCGACCTGGTGGTGTTCCCCGAGACCCAGTTGATGGGCTTTCCCACCGAGGTCAATGTCGCCCAGGTCGCCGAGCCTTTGCATGGCCCCAGTGTGCGCGCCGTGCAGCAGGCTGCGAAAGCCCGTGACGTCGGTGTGGTGCTGGGCATGGCTGAAGCCGCCGATGATGGCCGGTTCTACAACACTACCTTGCTGGTGACTGCCGACGGCATCGCGTTGAAGTACCGCAAGACCCACCTGTGGGCCTCAGATCGCGGCCTGTTCGACCCCGGCGACCGCTACGCCACCACGCTGTTCAAGGGCGTGCGGGTGGGCTTGCTGATCTGCTTCGACATCGAGTTCCCCGAAAGCGCGCGGGTCTTGGGCCAGCTGGGCGTGGAGCTGATTCTGGTGACCAACGGCAACATGGACCCCTACGGCCCTACGCACCGCACCGCCATCTGCGCCCGAGCCATGGAGAACCAGGCGTTCGCGGTGATGGTGAACCGGGTTGGCGAGGGTGATGGCGGGTTGGTGTTCGCCGGCGGCAGTGCGGTGGTCGACCCCTATGGCCAGGTGCTGTGCGAGGCCGGGCGCGAGGAATGCCGGCTGGGCATGACGCTTGACCTGAAGCAGTTGGAGGTAGCGCGGCGCGACTACAGCTACCTGAGCGAACGGCGTTTCGTGTTGCCGGGCGAAGTACGCGAGCACGGCAGCGGGTTGCGTGAGCTGGTCATCGCCCCCTGAGCTGCGTTGATAGAGAAAACTACAAAAGCTCTTTGCGGCCAGGGATGCCGCCTTTGCGTCGATTTCGACTCTGCATAACAAACATAAATTGGAGTACGCAGTAATGGCTCGACTCAAGCGAACCCTTTCCCTGGGTGCGGTGGTGCTGTTCGGCATCGCCTACATGACCCCGATCATCGTCCTCGGCACCTTCGGCATCCTCGCCGACACCACGGGCGGGCTGGTGCCTTCGGCCTATCTGGTGGCTTCCATCGCCATGCTGTTCACGGCCCTGAGCTACAGCCGCATGGCCGCAGCCTTTCCGGTGGCCGGCTCGGCCTATACCTACGTGCGCCAGTCCATCAGCCCGAAGCTTGGGTTCCTGGCGGGCTGGGGCGTGCTGCTGGACTACCTGTTCCTGCCCATGGCGATCTGGCTGATCGGCGCGGCCTACCTGCACTCAGCGTTCCCGCAGGTGCCCCAGGCGGTGTGGGTGCTGACGTTCATCGGTGTGACGACGGCCATCAACGTGGTTGGCCTGCGCCTGGCGAAGAACATCAATGGGGTGTTGATGCTGGTGCAGTTCCTGGTGCTGGCGGCGTTTGTGGTATTGGCGGTGCACTATGTGCTGGGCGATGGGGGCAAGCCGCTGTGGTCGCTGGAGCCGTTCTTGAAGGAGGGTGTGCAGCTGCCGTTGATCATGAGTGGTGCGGCGATCGCCTGCTATTCGTTCCTGGGCTTCGATGCGGTGAGTACGCTGACCGAGGAGACGCATGAGCCGCGCAAGAACATCCCTCGGGCGATCTTGCTGATTACCTTGATCGGTGGCTGTATCTTCATTGCGACGAGCTATTTCGTGCAGCTCGCCCACCCTTCCAGTGCGTTCGAGAATGCTGACTCGGCGGCCTACGAGATCGCTCGAAACATCGGTGGCGATGTGTTCGTCAGCTTGTTCCTGATTGGGCTGATCGTGGGGCAGTTCACGTCGGGTCTTTCTGCCCAGGCGAGTGCTTCGCGGTTGCTGTTCGCCATGGGGCGTGATGGGGTGTTGCCGAAGGGGTTCTTCGGTCGGCTTAGCGAGCGTTTTGGTACGCCGGTGGGCAGCATCGTGCTGTGTGGTGTGGTGGCGTTGCTGGCGTTGCGGATGGATGTGACGACGTCGACTTCGTTTATCAACTTCGGGGCGTTCCTTGCGTTCAGTCTGGTGAATTTGTCGGTGGTCTTTCATTACTGGATCGGCCAGGGGCGGCGTGGGTTGCGTGGGACGTTAATGTTTCTGGTGTTCCCGCTGGTGGGGTTGGCGGCGGACTTGTGGTTGATGGTCAGTCTCGATCATTTGGCGATTTACCTGGGGTTGGGGTGGCTGGCCGTTGGGGTGTTGTACCTGGCGGTGTTGACGGGTGGTTTCCGTAGGCAGCCGCCGCAGTTGCACTTCGAGGAAGCCTGACTGCTCTCGCCTCGCTTGCTCTGCTC